>NZ_DAIEII010000055.1:0-22712 GCF_027352875.1 Gryllotalpicola sp. | reverse complement strand
GGCCGGCGTGCTCGTCCGCCCCGCGTCCGCGGTGCTCGGCGGCGGCGGCGGCGGCCGCGACGACATCGCCCAGGGCGGCGGCACCGACGCCTCGGCGCAGCAGCGCGCGCTCGACGCCATCGCCGAGGCGCTGCGGGGCTGATGCGCGGCGGCGTGCGGATCGGCGTCGACGTCGGCACGGTGCGCATCGGCGTCGCCCGCAGCGACCCCTCCGGATTCCTCGCCTCGCCGCTCGAGACGGTGAAGCGCGCCGAGGACGGCTCGGACATCGACCGCCTCGCCGCGCTCGTCGCCGAGCACGAGGCGGTCGAGGTCGTGGTGGGGCTGCCGCTCGCGCTCTCGGGCCGCCGCACCGCGTCCACCGAGGACGC
The DNA here is from genome assembly GCF_027352875.1 of Gryllotalpicola sp. Classification (NCBI taxonomy): domain Bacteria; kingdom Bacillati; phylum Actinomycetota; class Actinomycetes; order Micrococcales; family Microbacteriaceae; genus Gryllotalpicola; species Gryllotalpicola sp. The sequence continues at coordinate 22,341 of NZ_DAIEII010000055.1, read as the reverse complement.
CGCGGGCTTCGCCCGCCGCCTCGGCGAGGCAGTGCCGGTCGAGGTCAGGCTCGTCGACGAGCGCCTCTCGACGGTGAGCGCACAGGCCGCGCTGAAGCAGGGCGGGAAGAATGCCAAACAGCAGCGTGCCGTGGTCGACCGCAGCGCTGCCACCGTAATCTTGCAGAGCGCCCTCGACGCCGAGCGCGCCAGCGGCCGCGCTCCCGGCGAACCCGCGACCTAGAACGAACGGATACGCCCAGTGACGTATGAACCCGGCCAAGGCCTCGGGTGGGATGTGCAGCCCGAGCCGCCCCGGCGGCCGAGGCGGCGCCGCAGCATCGCCACCCCCGTCGTCGTGACGCTCGTCATCCTCGCCATGCTCGGCGGAGGCGGATGGTTCGCGTGGACCCAGTTCCAGCCTCAGATCGACGCCGTCCTTCACATCGGCGACAGCGCGGACTACGCCGGCGAGGGCACGGGAAGCGTCGACATCGCCATCAAGTCGGGCGACATCGGGTCGAACATCGCCGAAACGCTCGCCCAGGCGGGCGTCGTCAAGACCTCCTCCGTGTTCTACACGCTGCTCCTCGCCCAGAGCCCCGCTCCGGTGTTCCAACCGGGCGTCTATCGGCTGCACGAGCAGATGAGCTCCCAGGCCGCCCTCGCCCTGCTGCTCGATCCGTCGAGCAAGGTCGGCGTCAAGATCGTGATTCCGGAGGGCACCGCGGAGAAGACCATCCTCGCGAAGGCGTCGACGGCTCTCGGCATCCCGCTCGCCGACCTGCAGCAGGCGGCGAAGACCAGCCCGCAATCGTTCGGACTGCCCGCGCAGGCGAAGACCCTCGAGGGCTTCCTCTTCCCGGCCACCTACGAGTTCGACCCCGGTACTACCGCGGCGGAGGTGATCTCGACGCTCGTGAAGCGGGCGAAGCAGTCGCTGACGGCGGATGGCGTGGCGCCGGCCGCGGTGTGGAACACCATCGTCCTCGCGAGCATCGTGCAGAAGGAATCCGGCCCCAACCCGGCCGACCCGCCGAAGATCGCCCGTGTGTTCCTCAACCGCATCGCGAACGGCTGGCCGTTGGAATCCGACGCGACGGTCGCCTACGGCACCGGCCACACCAACACGGTGTGGACCACGAACGCCGAACGCGCCGACGCCTCGAATCCGTACAACACCTACCGGCATCTCGGCCTGCCCATCGGCCCCATCGGCAATCCGGGCGACGCCGCGATCAAGGCGGTACTGCACCCCGCGGCCGGCACCTGGATGTTCTTCTCCGTCGTCAACCTCAAGACGGGCGAGACCGTGTTCTCGCGGACGCAGGCCGAGCACGACGCCGCCGCGGCGCAGCTCCGTGCCTGGTGCGCCGACCCCGCCAACGCCTCGTACTGCCAGTGACCCGGTGAGCATCATCCAGCTCGCGGTCCTCGGCTCGCCGATCGCGCACTCCAAGTCGCCTGCGCTGCACCAGGCGGCCTACGCGGCGCTCGGCCTGCCGTGGGCGTACGGCAGTGCGGATGTCACGGCCGCCGAACTGCCGGCGTATGTCGATGCGCGGGACGAGTCCTGGCGCGGCCTCTCGCTCACGATGCCGCTCAAGCAGGTGGTGCTGCCGATGCTCGACTCGGTCGACCGCGTCGCCTCGCTGACCGGCGGGGCGAACACCGTGCGCTTCGACTGGACGGATGGCGTGCGCTCGCTCTCCGGCTACAACACCGACGTCGGCGGGATGGTCCGAGCACTGCACGAGGCGGGCGTCGGATCCGTGCGGCACGTGCACCTGCTCGGTGGCGGAGCGACCGCGGCCTCCGCGATCGTCGCCGCCGCCGAACTGGGAGCGGAAAGCGCTCTCGTGTCGGTGCGGGAGCCCTCGCGCGCGGCGAGGCTCGTCGCTCTCGGCGACGCCGTCGGGGTGGTCGTCAGAGTCGCCGCGTTCGACGCGCCGCGCTCGGACGCCGACACCCAGCTCGTCATGAGCGTGCTGCCCGGTTCGGTCGAGGCACCGATCGCGTTCGACGGCGAGTTCATGAGCCGGGTGCCGCTCTTCGACGTGGCCTACGACCCGTGGCCGACGACGCGCGCTTCCGTGTGGGAGGCATCCGGCGGCACGGTCGTCTCGGGGCTTCCCCTGCTGCTGCACCAGGCGCTGCTGCAGGTGCGGATCTTCGTGGGCGGCGACCCGTTCACCGCGCTCGAGCACGAGGACGAGGTGCTTTCCGCCATGAAAAGCGCTGCCGGATCGGCACCGTGACGCACGCCCCCCCGCCCAGCCATGGCGATTCGGCGACGGGTACGCCGAATGCGCGCGCGGCGACCGGCGCGGCGGTGGGAACAGCCCCGGCCGGTAGACTTCTGCGCATGCTGAGGTGGCTTACTGCGGGGGAGTCGCACGGCCCCGAGTTGCTCGCCGTGATCGAGGGTCTGCCTGCCGGAATCCCGGTGCGACCCGAGCATATCCAGGCCGATCTGCAGCGCCGGAAGCTCGGCTATGGCCGCGGCGCGCGCATGAAGTTCGAACTGGACGAGCTGACGATCTCGGGCGGAATCCGCCACGGCCTCACCATGGGCTCGCCCGTCGCGCTCCGCATCGGCAACACCGAATGGCCGAAGTGGACCGACGTGATGAGCGCCGAGCCCGTCGATCCGAGCGTGCTCGAGTCCGGTCGCGGGGCGCTGCTGACCCGGCCGCGCCCGGGCCACGCCGACCTCGTCGGCATGCAGAAGTACGGCTTCGACGACGCCCGGCCAGTGCTCGAGCGCGCGAGCGCGCGAGAGACGGCCGCGCGCGTCGCCCTCGGAGCCATCGCGAAGCGCCTCCTCGCCGAACTCGGCATCCTCACCGTTTCGCACACCCTCTCCATCGGCCCGGTGCGGGTGCCGGACTCCGCGCCGCTGCCCCTGCCCTCCGACCTCGATGACCTCGATGCCGACCCGCTGCGCTGCCTCGACCCGGCGACGAGCGCGCTCATGGTCGCCGAGGTCGACGCCGCCCACCAGGACGGCGACACGCTCGGCGGCGTCGTCGAGGTGCTCGCCTACGGCGTGCCCGCCGGGCTCGGCTCGCATGTGCAGTGGGACCGCAAGCTCGACGGCCGGCTCGCGCAGGCGCTCATGAGCATCCCGGCCATCAAGGGCGTCGAGATCGGCGACGGGTTCGAGACGACGCGCCGCCGCGGCTCCGCAGCACACGACGAGTTCGTCCTCGAGGACGGCCTCATCGAGCGCACCAGCGACCGCGCCGGCGGCACCGAGGGCGGCATGTCCACCGGTACCCTCCTGCGGGTGCGCGCGGGCATGAAGCCCATCGCGACCGTTCCTCACGCGCTGCGCTCCGTCGACGTCGCGACCGGCGAGGCCGCCCCCGCGCACCATCAGCGCTCCGACGTCTCGGCCGTGCCCGCCGCGGGCGTCGTCGCCGAGGCGATGGTCGCCCTCGTCCTCGCGGAGGCCGTGCTCGAAAAGTTCGGCGGCGACTCGCTCGCCGAGACCAGGCGCAACCTGAACGCCTACCTCACGGCCATCCCCGCGAACCTGCGCACCGCCGGCGCGACAGCAGACTCCCACGCGAAGGCCTGACGTGGCGATCGTCCTCATCGGCCCGCCGGCGTCGGGCAAGTCGCGGGTGGGCAGGCGGCTCGCCCGCGCCCTCGCCCTGCCGCTCATCGACACCGACAAGGTCATCCAGACCGCTCACGGCGCCATCCCGCAGATCTTCTCCGAGCACGGCGAGCCGTACTTCCGGCAACTTGAGCGCGCTGCGGTCGTCGACGCGCTGAAGGCGGATGGCGTGGTGAGCCTTGGCGGCGGCGCCGTGCTCGACCCGGCGACGCAGGCAGATCTGCGCCCGCACGTCGTCGTCATGCTCGACACGACCGCGGAAGCCGTGGAGCGGCGCCTCGCGAACGGCAAGCGCCCGCTCGCCGGCTCCGTCGAACAGTGGGCGGCGCTCGTCGAGGCGCGCCGGCCGATCTACGAGCGCCTCGCCGACATCCGCATCGACACCTCGTCCAAGACCATGGACGACGTCGCCGAGCAGATCCTCGACTGGCTCCACCAATCCCGGGAGTTCTCCGAGTGAGCGATACCAGCGACATCACCACGATCGACGTCGCCGGCGTCGACCCGTACGCGATCACGATCGGCTACGGGCTCCGCCTGCACCTCGCCTCCGCACTGGGAGCCGGTGTCGCCAAGGTGCTCGTCGTGCACCCCCCGACGCTCGCCGCCGCCGCCGCTGAGCTGCGCGACTCACTGACCGGCTACGAGGTGCTGCTCGCCGAAGTCCCCGACGCCGAGGCCGCCAAGCGGGTCGAGGTCGCCGCGTTCTGCTGGCAGATCATGGGGCAGGCCGACTTCACCCGCACCGACGCCGTCATCGGCTTCGGCGGCGGAGCCGTCACCGACCTTGCCGGATTCGTCGCCGCCACCTGGCTGCGCGGGGTGAGGCTCGTCAACGTGCCCACGACGGTGCTCGGCATGGTCGACGCCGCGGTCGGCGGCAAGACCGGCATCAACACGAACGAGGGCAAGAACCTCGTCGGCGCGTTCCACGCGCCCGCGGCCGTCGTCGTCGATCTCGACACCGTGCAGAGCCTCGGCCGCAACGAGATCCTCGCCGGCTTCGGCGAGGTCGCGAAGTACGGATTCATCGCCGATCCCGAGATCCTGCGGATCATCGAGGCATCCGTGGACACCGCCACCGATCCGGCCTCGGCGGAGTTCCGCCGGCTCGTCGAACTCTCGATCGGCATCAAGGCGCGCATCGTCGGCACCGATTTCAAGGAGCACGGGCTGCGCGAGATCCTCAACTACGGCCACACCCTCGGCCACGCCATCGAGCACGCCGAGCGCTATCAGTGGCGGCACGGCGCGGCGATCTCCGTCGGCATGGTGTTCGCGGCCGAGCTGTCGCGGCTTGCAGGCCGCCTGCCGGACGCCGCCGTCGACCGGCACCGCGCCGTGCTGGAATCCCTCGCACTGCCGGTGACCTACCCGCTGGGGCGCTGGCAGACCCTGCTCGCGACGATGCACCGCGACAAGAAGGCGCGCGGCGCGATGCTGCGCTTCATCGTCCTCGACGACATCGCCAAACCCGCCGTCATGCAGGCACCCGACGAGAGCCTGCTCTTCGCCGCCTACCAGGAAGTCGGCTCGTAGGTTCCGCGCCGTACGTTGCCGCCAGATACGAAAGCGCCCGTCCGGACACCCCCGTCGGTATCCAGCGGCAACGTAGACCGCGGCTAGGGTGGCTCCGTGACCACGACCATCCTCGTCCTCAACGGGCCCAATCTCGGCAGCCTCGGCACCCGCGAGCCGTCGATCTACGGGACGCAGACGCTCGCGGAACTTGGAACGCTGCTGGCCGCGGATGCCGCGGGCCGCGCCGAAATCGACCTCAGGCAGACCGACGACGAGGGCGCCCTCATCGGATGGCTGCACGAGGCCGCCGCCGCAGGGAATCCCGTCATCCTCAACGCCGGGGCGTGGACACACTACTCCTTCGCCATCCACGACGCGGTCGCGCACGTCACCGGCGCCGGCGTGCCGGTCATCGAGGTGCACATCTCGAACCCCCACGCACGCGACGAGTTCCGGCACACCAGCGTCATCACGGGCGTCGCGACGGGCGTCATCGCGGGCTTCGGCTTCGACTCCTACCGGCTCGCCCTCGCCCAGCTGCTGCGCGTGTGACGTCGGATCAGGGCCGCGCCGACCGGACCACCCCGTCGGCGCGGTGCACGTCCGACGTTGCGCCGAGCCGGGTGCCCTGACGCCGCTTGGTAGACTGTCCGGCGGCCTTTCGGCCGTCGCAGCTTCCCCAACCACATACGAGGTCCTTCCATGGCTGACACTTCTGACATCAAAAACGGCGTCGTCCTCAACATCGATGGCCAGCTCTGGCAGATCATCGAGTTCCAGCACGTCAAGCCCGGCAAGGGCGGCGCGTTCGTGCGCACCAAGGCGAAGAACATCATGACCGGCAAGGTCGTCGACCGCACCTACAACGCCGGCACCAAGCTCGAGATCGAGACCGTCGACCGCCGCGACTTCCAGTACCTCTACAGCGACGGCGAGTCGTTCGTCTTCATGGACACCGCCGACTACGACCAGATCACCCTTCCGGCATCCGTGGTCGGCGACGCGGCCAATTTCATGCTCGAGAACCAGAACGTCCAGATCGCGCTCAACAACGGCAACCCGCTCTATGTCGAGCTGCCCGCCTCGGTCGTGCTCGAGGTCACCTACACCGAGCCGGGCCTGCAAGGCGACCGCTCGAGCGCCGGCACCAAGCCTGCGACTCTCGAGACCGGCTACGAACTGCAAGTGCCTCTCTTCCTCGAGACGGGTACCAAGGTCAAGGTCGACACCCGCACGGGCGACTACCTCGGCCGCGTGAACGACTAGTGTCGGCCCGCTCCAAGGCCCGCAAGCGCGCCCTCGACATCCTCTACGCCGCCGACCTGCGCCAGCAGAGCCTCCCCGACGCGCTGGCCGCTGAGGCCGCGCGCGCCGCGAACGAGCCATCCCGGGAGGCATCCTGGCTCTACGCCCGCGAGATCGTCGACGGCGTCATCGACCACCGGGCCGAGATCGACGAGGCCATCGAGACCTACGCGCAGGGCTGGTCGCTCGCGCGCATGCCGCTCGTCGATCGCGCCATCATCCGCATCGGCGTCTGGGAGATCCTCTTCAACCCCGAGGTGCCCACCGGTGTCGCCATCAGCGAGGCCGTCGAGTCCGCAACCGAGCTCTCGACCGAGGACTCGCCGGGATTCGTCAACGGATTGCTCGCGAAGATCGCGCAGGTCAGCGGGGTCTGAGTCGATCTGCGCGCCCGTCCCCGCCGGGCGCGCCGCAGTCGGCTCCCAGAAACAGTCGCGTCCGGCGGCGATCACGTCGCCGCCTTGCGGAGCGAGTCGCGTCACCCCGCGATCCCCGGAGGCCACCGCGTCTGAGCTGTCGTGCGCCCGTCCCCGCCGGGCGCGCCGCAGCCCTGCGCCTCGAGCAGTACCGGTGGGTTACCATGGACCGAAGGCACTCTTTAAGACCGTCCTGCGAGGCGGAGAAGGGAGTCGGCGGGTGAACGCGCGCATCGTGCTTCAGCAGACCGATATAGCCCGGGCGTTGACTCGGATCGCTCACGAGATCCTCGAGTCCAACCGCGGCAGCGCGAACCTCGTCCTTCTCGGCATCCCCACGCGCGGCGTCGTGCTCGCCCAACGCCTGAGCCGCGAGATTGCGCACATCGAACCGGGCGCCGACGTCTTCGCCGGCAGCCTCGACGTCACGATGTACCGCGACGACCTGGCTCGCACGCGCACCCGCACGCCGGCGGCGACGAGCGTTCCGGCATCCCTTGACGGGACGACGGTCGTCCTCGTCGACGATGTGCTCTTCACCGGGCGCACCATCCGCGCCGCCCTCGACGCCATCAACGACATCGGCCGTCCCCGCGTCGTGCGCCTCGCCGCGCTCGTCGACCGCGGCCACCGCGAGCTGCCCATCCGGGCCGACTTCGTGGGCAAGAATCTGCCCAGCGCCCTCGACGAGCGCATCACCCTGCACCTCGTCGAGACGGACGGCGACGAATATCTCGCTATCGAGAGCGCCCGGGAGTCCACCGCATGAAGCACCTGCTCAGCGCCAAGGACTTCACGCGCGCGGCCGCTGTCGAGCTGCTCGACATCGCCGAGGACATGTCCGGCGTGCAGAGCCGCGAGGTCAAGAAGCTGCCGACACTGCGCGGCAAGACGGTCGTCAACCTGTTCTTCGAGGATTCCACCCGCACCCGCATCTCGTTCGAGGCCGCGGCCAAGCGCCTCAGCGCCGACGTCATCAACTTCAGCGCCACGGGCTCGAGCGTCAGCAAAGGCGAGAGCCTCAAGGACACGGCCCAGACGCTGCAGGCGATGGGAGCGGATGCCGTCGTGATCCGCCACCCGGCATCCGGCGCCCCGTTCACGCTCGCCACGAGCGGCTGGATCAGCGCCGGAGTCATCAACGCGGGCGACGGCACGCACGAGCACCCCACGCAGGCGCTGCTCGACGCCTTCACCATGCGCCGCCGCCTTCACGGCGCGGGCAGCCGGGGCGCAGCGCTCGACGGCGTCACGGTCACGATCGTCGGCGACGTCCTGCACTCGCGCGTCGCGCGCTCGAACGCCTGGCTGCTCACCACCCTCGGTGCGACGGTGACCTGGATCGCACCGCCCACCCTGCTGCCCGTCGACGCCAGCGCCTGGCCGGTCGAGATCGGCTACGACCTCGACGACGCGATCGCCGCCGATCCGGACGTGATCATGATGCTCCGTATCCAGGGCGAGCGGATGCGCGACGCGTTCTTCCCCAGCGTGCGCGAGTACGCCCGCACCTGGGGCCTCGACGACGAGCGCCTCGCGCGCCTGGACGAGAAGACGCTCGTCATGCACCCCGGGCCCATGAACCGCGGCCTCGAGATCTCGGCCGCCGCCGCCGACTCGGTGCAGTCGACCGTGCGCGAGCAGGTCGCGAACGGCGTCTCGGTGCGGATGGCCGCCCTCTACCTGCTGCTCGCGGGCCAGACCGAGGAGAACGACCGGTGACGACGACCCTGGTGAAGGGCGCGACGCTGCCCGACGGCACGACCGCCGATCTGCTGCTCGAGAACGGGTTCATCGCCGAGCGCGGCTCCGGCCTCTCCCGGGCCGACGCGACCGTGGTGGATGCCGCGGGCCTCGTCGCCCTGCCCGGACTCGTCGACCTCCACACCCACCTGCGCGAGCCGGGCTTCGAGCAGAGCGAGACCGTGCTCACGGGCACCCGGGCTGCGGCATCCGGCGGCTACACCGCCGTGTTCGCGATGGCTAACACCAGCCCCGTCGCCGACACTGCGGGCGTCGTCGAGCAGGTGCTCACGCTCGGCGAGGCGGCCGGGTATGCGACCGTGCGACCCGTCGGCGCGGTCACGGCCGGCCTCAGGGGCGAGCAGCTCGCCGAGCTCGGCGCGATGGCGTCGAGCCGCGCTCGCGTGAGGGTCTTCTCCGACGATGGGCAGTGCGTGAGCGATCCGCTGCTCATGCGCCGCGCCCTCGAGTACGTCAAGGCGTTCGGCGGGGTCATCGCCCAGCACGCTCAGGAGCCGCGCCTCACCGTCGGCGCGCAGCTGAACGAGGGCGCGCTCTCGGCCGAGCTGGGGCTCGCCGGCTGGCCCGCTGTCGCGGAGGAGGCGATCATCGCCCGCGACGTGCTCCTCGCCGAGCACGTGGGCAGCCGCCTGCACGTCTGCCACCTCTCCACCGCGGGTTCGGTCGACGTCGTGCGCTGGGCCAAGGCGCGCGGCATCCGCGTCACCGCCGAGGTCACCCCGCACCACCTGTTCCTCACTGAGGAGCTCGCACGCGGCTACGACGCCCGCTACAAGGTCAACCCGCCGCTGCGCACCGCCGAGGACGTCGCAGCCCTCCGCGAGGCCCTCGCCGACGGCACCATCGACATCGTCGCCACCGATCATGCGCCGCACCCGGTCGAGGCGAAGGACGTCGAGTGGGACGCCGCCGCCAACGGCATGGTCGGCCTCGAGTCGGCGCTCTCGGTCGTCCACGCGGCGGTGGTGGCCGACGGCCGCCTCGGCTGGGCCGACGTGGCCCGGGTGATGTCGAGCGCGCCGGCTGCGATCGGCTCGCTCGCCGGGTACGACCGCCCGCTCGCGGTCGGGTCACCGGCCAACGTCACGCTCTACGACCCGAGCGCGTCCCGCGTCTTCGGCACCGCCGACCTGCACGGCAAGAGCGTCAACTCGCCGTACCTCGGTGTCGACCTGCCCGGCCGCGTGGTGTGGACTTTCCGTGACGGGTTCGCCACCGTCAAAGACGCATCCGTCATCAGCCCGGAGGAGGCCGCCCGTGGATAAGACCTGGCCGACGCTCATCGTCATCGCCATCCTGCTGCTCGTTTTCTTCGGGATGTGGTGGGGCTGGCGATCGCGGCAGAAGCGCTCCGCTCATCTCATCCCGCCGACCTCGGCGCCCGACCACCCTGGCGCGGAGCTCGTCTCGGCGCCCCTGTTCTACGTCGCGACGACCGAGCACGGCAAGCCGCTCGAACGCCTCGCGATCCGCGGCCTCGGGTTCCGCGCCCGCGCCCAGCTCATCGCCTACGAAGCGGGTGCAGAGCTCAGCATCCCGGGGGAGCGGGCCGTGTTCATCGCGGCATCCGCCATCACCGACGTCGCACCCGCGACCGTGACGATCGACAAGGTCGTCGAGAAGAACGGACTCATCAGGGTCTCCTGGATCATCGACGGCACCATCGTCGACTCCTACCTGCGCGTCATCGGCACCGACCCGGAGCCGGTGTTCCGCGCGCTCGCGAGCTACACCGCCGCACCGAGCACCACCACCAGCACTCCCCAGAGCGAGGTCTGAATGCCCATCCCCGCACCCGCTGTGCTCGTCCTCGAGGACGGCACCCGCTACGAAGGCCGCGCCTACGGCGCCGAGGGCCGCACGCTCGGCGAGCTCGTCTTCACCACCGGCATGACCGGGTACCAGGAGACCCTGACCGACCCGAGCTACGCCGGTCAGATCGTCCTCCAGACCGCCCCGCACATCGGCAACACCGGTGTCAACGATGAGGACTCGGAGTCGCGCCGCATCTGGGTCGCCGGCTACGTCGTGCGCGACCCCAGCCGCATCGTCTCGAACTTCCGCGCGACGCGCTCGCTCGACGACGCTCTCGTCTCCTCCGGGGTCGTCGGAATCGCGGGCATCGACACCCGCGCCATCACCCGCAAACTGCGCGACGGCGGCGCCCTGCGCGCCGGCATCTTCTCCGGGCCGGACGCCGCGCTGAGCGAGGGCGACCAACTCGCCATCGTCCGCAGCGCCCACCGGATGGCCGGCCTCAACCTCTCCGACGAGGTGTCGGTGGCGAGCGAGCAGGTCACCCCGGCGACGAGCGCGCCGACGCTGGGAAACCTCGCCGTGCTCGACCTCGGCGTGAAGCAGTCCACCATCGACAACCTCGCCGCGCGCGGCTTCGACGTGCATGTGCTGCCGCAGGATTCCTCCCTCGCGCAGATCCTCGCCGTGAACCCGGTCGCGGTCTTCTACTCCAACGGCCCCGGCGACCCTGCGGCCTCCGACGACCAGGTCGCCGTGCTGCGGGGCGTGCTCGACGCCCGTCTGCCGTTCTTCGGCATCTGCTTCGGCAACCAGCTGCTCGGGCGCGCGCTCGGCCTCGGCACGTACAAGCTCAAGTTCGGCCACCGCGGCATCAACCGGCCGGTGCTCGACCGCGCGACGGGCCGCGTCGAGATCACCGCGCACAACCACGGCTTCGCGGTCGAGGCGCCGCTGGCGGGCGTCTTCGACAGCCCCAACGGGTACGGCCGGCTCGAGGTGAGCCACATCGACCTCAACGACGACGTGGTGGAGGGCCTCAGCGCGCTCGACATCCCCGCGTTCTCGGTGCAGTACCACCCCGAGGCCGCCGCCGGGCCCCACGACGCCAATTACCTCTTCGACCGCTTCCGCGACCTCGTCGCAGCCGACCTCGCCACGAAGGCCTCCGCCTGATGCCCAAGCGCCCCGACATCAACTCCGTCCTCGTCATCGGCTCCGGTCCGATCGTCATCGGCCAGGCGGTCGAGTTCGACTACTCGGGCACGCAGGCCTGCCGCGTGCTGCGCGAGGAGGGGGTGCGGGTCATCCTCGTCAACTCCAACCCGGCGACGATCATGACCGACCCGGACTTCGCCGACGCGACCTACGTCGAGCCGATCAACCCCGAGGTCATCGAGACGATCATCGCGAAGGAGCGACCCGACGCGGTGCTGCCCACCTTGGGCGGCCAGACCGCGCTCAACGCCGCGATGGCGCTGCACGAGCGCGGCGTGTTCGAGAAGTACGGCGTCGAGCTCATCGGCGCGAAGGTCGAGGCGATCCGCCGCGGCGAGGACCGTCAGGTGTTCAAGGAACTCGTCATCGCCGCCGGCGCCGAGGTGGCGCGCTCCTTCATCGCGCACACCCTCGACGAGGCGAAGGAGTGCGCGAAGGAACTCGGCTACCCCCTCGTCGTGCGGCCCTCGTTCACCATGGGCGGCCTGGGTTCCGGCTTCGCGCACACCGAGGCGGACCTGGTGCGGATCGCCGGCGAGGGCCTGCAGTCCAGCCGCACGCACGAGGTGCTGCTCGAGGAATCCATCCTCGGCTGGAAGGAGTACGAGCTCGAGCTCATGCGGGACCAGGCCGACAACACGGTCGTCGTCTGCTCCATCGAGAACGTCGATCCGGTCGGCGTCCACACCGGCGACTCCATCACCGTCGCGCCCGCGCTCACCCTCACCGATCGCGAGTACCAGCGGCTGCGCGACATCGGCATCCGCATCATCCGCGCCGTCGGCGTCGACACCGGCGGCTGCAACATCCAGTTCGCCGTGGACCCGGCGAACGGCCGGGTCATCGTCATCGAGATGAACCCGCGCGTGTCGCGCTCCTCCGCGCTCGCCTCGAAGGCGACCGGATTCCCCATCGCGAAGATCGCCGCGAAGCTGGCCATCGGCTACCGGCTCGACGAGATCCCCAACGACATCACCAAGGTGACGCCCGCAAGCTTCGAGCCGACCCTCGACTACGTCGTCGTCAAGGTGCCGCGCTTCGCGTTCGAGAAGTTCCCCGCCGCCGACCCGACGCTGACGACGACCATGAAGTCGGTCGGCGAGGCGATGGCGATCGGCCGCAACTACGCCACCGCTTTGCAGAAGGCGCTGCGGTCGCTCGAGAAGCGCGGCTCGTCCTTCCACTGGGCCGAAGAGGAGCGCACCCTCGACGAGCTGCTCGACGTCATCCGGATCCCGACCGACGGCCGCATCGTCGCCGTGCAGCAGGCGCTGCGCAAAGGAGCCACGATCGACCAGGTCTTCGAGGCGACCAAGATCGACCCCTGGTTCATCGACCAGATCGTCCTCATCAACGAGGTCGCCGCCGACCTCGCCGCCGCGGACGACCTCGACGCGCCGGCGCTGACGTACGCCAAGGAGTACGGCTTCTCCGACGTGCAGATCGCCGAGCTGCGCGGTCTCGGTGAGGCGGAGGTGCGGGCCATCCGCCACCGATTCGGCGTGCGCCCGATCTACAAGACCGTCGACACCTGTGCGGGCGAGTTCCCGGCGCTGACGCCGTACCACTACTCGAGCTACGACCTCGAGACCGAGGTCGTGCCGAGCGCGAGCCGCAAGGTCGTCATCATCGGCTCCGGCCCGAACCGCATCGGCCAGGGCGTCGAGTTCGACTACTCCTGCGTGCATGCCTCGTTCGCGCTGCACGACGCCGGATTCGAGACGATCATGATCAACTGCAACCCCGAGACCGTCTCCACCGACTACGACACCAGCGACCGCCTCTACTTCGAGCCGCTCACCCTCGAGGACGTCCTCGAGGTCATCCACGCCGAATCGCTCTCCGGCGAGCTCGTCGGGGTCGTCGTGCAGCTCGGCGGCCAGACCGCGCTCGGGCTCGCGAAAGGCCTCGAAGCCGCAGGCGTGCCCGTACTCGGCACGAGCCCCGCGGCGATCGACCTCGCCGAGGAGCGCGGGCTCTTCGCCGGAATCCTCGAGAACGCCGGACTGCTCGCACCCCGAGGCGGCACCGCGATCGACCTCGACGGTGCCGTCGCCGTCGCGGCCGGCATCGGCTACCCGGTGCTGGTGCGCCCGAGCTACGTGCTCGGCGGGCGCGGCATGGAGATCGTGTTCGACGCCGTGCAGCTCGCCGACTACTTCTCGCGCATCGCCGGACAGGACATCGTCGGCGCCGGGCGGCCGCTGCTCATCGACCGTTTCCTCGACGACGCGACCGAGATCGACGTCGACGCGCTGTACGACGGCGAGCGGCTCTACATCGGCGGCGTCATGGAACACATCGAGGAGGCCGGAGTGCATTCCGGCGACTCGAGCTGCACCCTGCCACCGGTGACGCTCGGCCGCAGCCAGATCGCGCTCGTCTGCGACGCCGCCCTCAGGATCGCCGAGGGCATCGGGGTGCGCGGCCTCATCAACGTGCAATTCGCGATCGGTGCGGGCGTGCTCTACGTCCTTGAGGCCAACCCCCGGGCTTCGCGCACCGTGCCGTTCGTCTCGAAGGCGCTCGGGATTCCACTGGCGAAGGCCGCCTCCCGCGTCATGGTCGGCGAGTCCATCGCCTCGCTCATCGCCGAGGGCCTTCTGCCCGAGCAGGACGGCTCGATCGTCCCGCTCGACGCGCCAGTCGCGGTCAAGGAGGCCGTGCTGCCCTTCAAGCGGTTCCGTACCCGCGACGGCCGCATCGTCGACTCGCTGCTCGGGCCCGAGATGCGCTCCACCGGCGAGGTCATGGGCATCGACCGCGACTTCCCGCGCGCCTTCGCCAAGAGCCAGGCGGCCGCGTACGGCGGCATCCCGGCGAGCGGCACGGTGTTCGTCTCCGTCGCCGATCGCGATAAGCGCTCGATCGTGCTGCCGGTGCTGCGCCTCACCGAGCTCGGCTACCGGATCGTCGCGACCGAGGGCACCGCCGAGGTGCTCGCACGCAATGGAATCCGCGCCGACGTCGTCGCCAAGTACAGCGAGACCGCGAAGTCGGGAAGCGGCGAGTCGGTCATCGACCTGTTGAACCGCGGCGAGGTGGCGATGGTCATCAACACGCCGACCGGCAGCGCGGCACGGGCCGACGGCTACGAGATCCGCGCCGCGGCCGTCGGGGCCGATACGCCCCTCTTCACGACGATCTCCGAGCTTTCCGCCGCGGTCGCGTCGATCGACGCGGTCCGCGCCGGCTTCGAGGTCAAGTCGCTGCAGGAGTACGACCGCGAACGGGCGGCGCGCCGATGAGCCTCGACTTCGGCGACGTGCTCGAAAGCGCCATCCTCGCCTACGGCCCGCTCTGCGTCGGCATCGACCCGCACGCCTTCCTCCTCGCCGACTGGGGGCTTCCGGATTCCGCGGCGGGAGCCCGAGAATTCGGACTGCGCGTCGTCGACGCCGCCGCCGAGAGCGCCGGCATCGTCAAGCCGCAGGTCGCGTTCTTCGAGCGCCACGGATCCGCGGGCTACGCCGCTCTCGAGGCCGTGCTCACCGCGGCGCGCTCCGCCGGCCTCATCGTCATCGCCGACGTCAAGCGCGGCGACGTCGGCACCTCGGTCGGCGCCTACGGCGAGGCGTGGCTGACACCGGGTTCGCCGCTCGAGGCGGACGCGATGACGATCTCGGCCTTCCAGGGCGTCGGCTCGATCGCCGACGTGCTGCAGCTCGCCGCCGACTCGGGCAAGGGCGCGTTCGTGCTCGCGGCGACGTCGAACCTCGAGGCGGCGGCCATCCAGCAGGCGAAACTCGCTGACGGGCGCACGGTCGCGCGTGCCATCATCGATGAGGTGAGCGCCTTCAACGCCACGGTCGACGGGGCGACGATCGGTCCGATAGGCGTCGTGCTCGGCGCCACGCTCGACCTCGCCGATTTCGGCATCGACACCGGGCAGGCCTTCTTCCCGAAGGTGCCCGTGCTCGCTCCGGGATTCGGCCACCAGGGCGCACGGCTCGCCGATGCCGCCGCGATCTACGGATCACTCGCCCGGTTCGCCATCGTGAGCGAGTCGCGGAGCATCCTCGCCGCCGGCCCCCAGGGCATTGGCGCCGCCGTCGCCGAGCGCGCCGCCGAGATCCGGGCCGCCCTTGGCTGACCGGCGTCCCCCCGAGGTCGACCGCGCCGCCGCATCGCGCCGGGCGGTCGAGATGCGCCGCGCCCGTGCGGCGCTCAAGAGCGCGCTCAAGGCCGGCCGGCTCGACCCTCGTCAGCTGGTCGACGCCGCACTCGGCGACCCCGGCAGCCCGGCCGGTTCGCTGCGGGTGACCGACTTCCTCCTCAGCCTGCCCGCGATGGGCCAGACCAAGGCGGACCAGGCCCTCGACGAGTTGGGCATCTCGTGGCGCAAGCGCGTCGGCGGACTCGGCGCCGTCCAGGCGGTCCGGCTGCGCGCCTTCCTGGAAGCCCGCGATGCGCGGCGCGCGGCGCGACTCGGCATCCGCCGCAGCCGGCTCGTCGTGCTCGCCGGTCCCACCGCCGTCGGCAAGGGCACCGTCGCCGGCTACATCCGCCGCAATCACCCCGACGTGCTGCTCTCGGTCTCGGCGACGACCCGCGAGCCGCGGCCGGGGGAGGTCGACGGCGTCGACTACTACTTCGTCTCCGATGCCGAGTTCGACCGGATGATCCGCGACGGCGAGCTGCTCGAGTGGGCCACCGTCCACGGCGCCCACCGGTACGGCACCCCCCGGAAGCCCGTCGAGGACGCCCTCGCCGCGGGGCGCAGCGTGCTGCTCGAGATCGACCTGCAGGGCGCCCGCTCGGTGCGCCGTGCGATGCCGGGCGCGCTCCTGGTGTTCCTCGCCCCCCCGAGCTGGGACGAGCTCGTACGCCGGCTGACGAAGCGCGGCACGGAGGACCCCGTCGAGCAGGGGCGCCGGCTCGAGACCGCCAAGGTGGAGCTCGCCGCCGAGGGCGAGTTCGACCACGTCGTCGTGAACCGCGACGTGGGGGAGGCCGCCCAGCAGGTCGTAGACTTGATGGATGCCCGCTGAGAGCGGCCGAAGACTTCTGAAGGAGCAATCTCCATGGCGATCAACACCAACAAGGGCATCATCGACCCGCCCATCGACGACCTGCTGGCCAAGGTGGAGTCGAAGTACGCCCTCGTGATCTTCGCCTCGAAGCGTGCCCGCCAGATCAACGACTACTACGCCGACCTCCACGAGGGCAGCCTCTTCGACAACGTGGGCCCGCTCGTCGACTCCTCCGTCGACGACAAGCCGCTGTCCGTCGCGCTCCGCGAGATCAACGAAGACAAGCTCGAACTCAAGCCCGTCGTCGAATAGTGGCCGAGCGCGCCGCCTCGCCGCGCCGGCTGACGATCGTCGTCGGCGTGACAGGCGGCATCGCCGCGTACAAGGCGGTCTCGCTGGTGCGCACGCTCGTGCTCGCCGGCCATGACGTCCACGTCATCCCGACGGAGGCGGCGCTGCGCTTCGTCGGCACTCCCACCTGGGAGGCGATCAGCCGCAACCCGGTCGAGCCCGGTCTCTACGACGGCGTCGCCCAGGTGCGGCACGTCGCCCTCGGCCAGGCCGCCGACCTCATCGTCATAGCGCCGGCCACCGCCAACACGATCGCCAGGCTGGCGCACGGCCTCGCCGACGATCTCCTGGGGAACACCGTGCTCGCCAGCTCCGCCCCGCTCGTCGTCGCCCCTGCGATGCACACCGGGATGTGGCAGAACCCGGCGACGCAGGCGAACGCCTCGTTGCTGAGAGCACGGGGTGCAATCCTCGTCGGGCCCGCGTCCGGGCCGCTGACCGGGACCGACTCGGGCCCGGGCCGGATGGCCGAGCCCGACGAGATCGCGGAGGCGGCCCTGGCCGCCGTCCGCCGCGCCGACCTCGCTGGGCGGCGCGTGGTGGTCTCCGCCGGCGGCACGCGGGAGCCGCTCGACCCCGTGCGGTTCCTCGGCAACCGCTCCAGCGGCAAGCAGGGCGTCGCCCTCGCGCGGGCCGCCGCTATGCGCGGCGCGACGGTGACCCTGATCGCGGCCCATGTCGACGACGGCGTCCCGTTCCCCTCCGGCGTCGAGGTGGTGCGCGTCGAGACGACCGCTCAGCTGCGCGAGGCCGTGACCCGCCACGCCGAGGACGCCGATGCGGTGATCATGGCCGCCGCGGTCGCCGACTACCGCCCCACGGAGGTGGCCGAGCGCAAGATCAAGAAGGATCGCCACGGCGACCGCCTGAATCTCGCGCTCGTCGCAAATCCGGACGTCCTGGCCGAGCTGGCCGCCGCGAAGGCGCCCGGGCGGATCGTGGTCGGCTTCGCCGCCGAGACCGAACCCGACCGCGAGGCGCTGCTCGCGCTCGGGCGGGCGAAGATCGCCCGCAAGGGATGCGACTTCCTCGTCGTCAACGCCGTCGGCTGGCATGAGGGCATTGCCTCGGATGACAACACCGTGATGGTGCTGGACCGGGCCGGAGATATAGTGATCGAGGCCTCGGGCAGCAAGCTGTCGGTGGCCGATCGTATCCTCGATGCGACGCTGGGCACCGCCTGATCGCCCCGCGAGCACCCGCCGGCCGCGAACCAGACGTGGATGGCCCGATTTCCCAGGGACAGCTATGACTGAACTGCGTCTTTTCACCTCCGAGTCGGTGACCGAGGGGCATCCCGACAAGATCTGCGATCAGGTGTCGGATGCCATCCTCGATGCGCTCCTCACCGTGGACCCCCACGCGCGCGTCGCCGTCGAGACCCTGGTCACGACCGGTCAGGTGCACGTCGCCGGCGAGGTGACGACCGACGGCTACGTCGAGATCCCGCAGATCGTGCGCGACACGATCACCGAGATCGGCTACACCTCCTCGGACGTCTGGTTCGATGGCCGCTCCTGCGGGGTGTCGATCTCGATCGGCTCGCAGTCGCCCGACATCGCGCAGGGCGTCGACGACGCCTACGAGACGCGCGAGGGCGACAGCGTCGACGCGCTCGACCGCCAGGGCGCCGGCGATCAGGGCATCATGTTCGGCTTCGCCACGACCGAGACCCGCGAGCTCATGCCGCTGCCGATCTGGCTGTCGCACCGGCTGGCCGAGCGTCTGGCAGCGGTGCGCCGCAGCGGGGAACTCGACTTCCTGCGCCCGGATGGCAAGACGCAGGTCACGATCGGCTACGAGGGCTTCGCCCCGAAGACCGTCGAGACGGTCGTGCTCTCGACGCAGCACTCGCCCGCGATTTCGCTCGACGCGTTGCGCTCGGCGGTGTCGGAGGTCGTCATCAGGCCGGTGCTCGAGACCGTCGACCTCGACGCGTCGAACGTCAGCCTGCTCATCAACCCCACCGGCAAGTTCGAGATCGGCGGCCCCCACGGCGACGCCGGCCTCACCGGCCGCAAGATCATCGTCGACACCTATGGCGGAGCCGCCCGTCACGGCGGCGGCGCGTTCTCGGGCAAGGACCCGTCGAAGGTCGACCGCTCGGCGGCGTACGCCATGCGGTGGGTCGCCAAGAACGCCGTGGCGGCCGGTCTCGCCGACCGCCTCGAGGTGCAGGTCGCGTACGCGATCGGGTCGGCGCACCCGGTCGGGCTCTACGTCGAGACCTTCGGAACCGGCACGGTGAGCGACGAGCGCATCATCGACGCCATCCGGTCGGTGTTCGACCTCAGGCCTGCGGCGATCATCCGCGATCTCGACCTGCTGCGCCCGATCTACGCAAAGACCTCGGTCTACGGCCACTTCGGCCGCGAGCTTCCCGAGTTCACCTGGGAGCGCCTCGACCGCGTCGATGCGCTGCGCGAGGCCGCAGGGCTCTGAGGCTCTGGGGCTCTGGGATTCTGGAAGGCTCCGGGGTGGCGCGGGTCGCGCGGGTGCTGGTGGATTCGCCGCTGCCCCAACTCGATCGGCTCTTCGACTACCTGATCCCCGCGTCGTTGGAGGATGCCGCGGTGCCCGGCGTGCGCGTCACGGTGCCGCTGCGCTCGGCGGGGCGGCTCGCGGCGGGGCTGCTCGTCGAGATCGGGGAGTCCGCCTCGTTCGCCGGTCCGCTGGCGGCGCTGGAATCGGTCGTGTCGCCGGCCCGGGTGCTGCAGAGCGAGGTGTGGACGCTGGCGCGGCGCGTCGCGGACCGGCAGGCCGGCAGCGCGAACGACGTGCTGCGGCTCGCGATCCCGCCGCGCGCGGTGCGCGTCGAGAAGGCCTGGCTCGCCGCTCACCCTCACCCCGCTGCGCCGAGATCCCCTGAATCGACCTCTCCCGCGCCCGGAAGGGTCGATTCAGGGGATCTCGAGGGGTACAGCGCCGGGCTCGCGACTGCGATCGATGGCGGCGAGCGGGTCGCGCTGCGCGCGATCCCGCGGCTCGTCGAGGTCGCGCCCGGCCAGTGGGTCGGGCACTGGGCGGTGACGCTCGCGCAGGCGGCGGTGCGCGTGCGGGATGCCGGGAAGAGCGCCATCCTCGCCGTCGCCGACTACCGCGACCAGGAGCAGCTCGTCGCAGCCCTCACGGCCCTGGGCGCCGGCGACTCGCTCGCCGCGCTCGACGCGCGCCAGCCGAATCCGGCTCGCTACCAGGCCTTCCTGTCGTGTCTCGGCGAGACGCCCCGTATCGTCGTCGGCCCGCGCTCCGCCGTGTACGCGCCGGCCGCGCGCCTCGGTCTGATCGCGCTCTTCGATGACGGCGACCCGCTCTTCACCGAGCCGCTGGCCCCGTACGCGCATGCCCGCGACGTCGCGCTGATGCGCCAGGAGCAGCAGGGTGGCGCGCTCGTCCTCGCCGCGCACACCCGCAGCGTCGAGGCGCAGCGCCTCGTCGAACTCGGATGGCTGCAGGATGTCTCCCCGAGCCCCGCCGTGACCCCCAAGGTCGTGCCGACCGGGCTGCAGCACGGCGAGCGGCCGACGCGCATCCCTTCGTCGGCGTGGAAGCTCGCGCGCGAAGCCCTCGCGACGGGCCCGGTGCTGGTCCAGGTGGCGCGCCCGGGCGATGACCCTGAGGGGCAGGGCTCGCAGCGCACCGCGGCCGACCTCGGCCGGGCGTTCCCGAAGGTCAGGATCGTCGTCTCCGACGGCGAGCGGCCGCTCACGCACGTCGGAGCCGAGCCTGCCCTGGTCGTCGCGACCCGGGCCGCCGAGCCGATCGCCGCGGGCGGATACGCCGCGGTGCTCCTGCTCGACGGGCAGCGGACCCTGCACAAGGAATCCCTCCACGTCGGCGACGACTGCCTGCGCTGGTGGTCGAACGCCGCCGCCTTCGCGGCGCCTGGCGCGCCCGTCGTGCTCGTCGAGGTCGCCGGAGCGCTCGCGCAGTCCCTCGTGCTGTGGCGTCAGGACACCTGGGCGGCGGCACAGCTCGCCGACCGCCGCCAGCTGGGATTCCCCCCGGCGGTGCGCCTCGCGACGATCACCGGCCGCCCCGACCAGGTCCGCGCCGCGGTCGCCGCCGCGAAGGAGGCGCCGATCCGCGATGTCCTCGGGCCGGAACCGCACGCCGCGACGCACCCCGGCGGCGAGGCCGTCGAGCGCGCCATCGTGCGCTTCGACTACGCGCACGGCGCCGAGGTCGCGACCGCGCTGCGCGGCGCGGTCGTGCGCTCGGCGCAGGCCGGGCGCCGCCCGGCCGGCCGCACCCGCCCGGCGCCTACACTCAGAGTGAAGTTCGACGACCCGGACGCCCTCTGAGACCTGCCCTATGACCGAAGCACCTTTGCGAATCGTGTTCGCCGGCACGCCGGCCGTCGCCGTTCCGGCCCTCGACGCGCTGGTCGACTCGCGCCACGAGGTCGTCGCCGTCATCACCCGCGAGGATGCCCCGCTGGGGCGCAAGCGGGTGCTCACCCCGTCGCCGGTGGCGGCGGCTGCGGAATCCCTCGGTCTTCCGATCGTCAAGGCGAACCGATTGCGGGATGCCGAAGCCGAGGCCGTCCGCGCGCTGAGTGCCGATCTCGGCGTCGTCGTCGCCTACGGTGGCCTGCTGCGACGACCGATGCTCGAGGCCACCCGACTCGGCTGGATCAACCTCCACTTCTCGCTGTTGCCGCGCTGGCGGGGCGCCGCCCCGGTGCAGCGCGCGGTGATGGCGGACGACGCCGAGACCGGCTCGAGCGTGTTCCAGCTCGTCGAGGAGCTCGACGCCGGTCCGGTCTTCGACGAGGAGCGCCGCGCGATCGGACCCGACGAGACCGCGGGCGATGTGCTCGCCGCGCTGGCGGTCAGCGGGGCCGCCCAGCTCGTGCGCGTCGCCGACGCGCTCGCGGACGGCACCGCGGTGGCCGCACCTCAGGTCGGCGAGCCGGTGTACGCCGACAAGCTCTCCCCCGACGATGCGCGGCTGGACTGGGCCGACGACGGCCGCCGCGGGTACGCGCGGCTGCGCGGCGTCACGCCCGAGCCGGGCGCATTCACCACCGTCGGCGGCGGGCGCTTCACGATCCGAACCGCCCGCCTCGCCGTCGGCGCCGAGCGGCTCGCACCCGGGCGGTTCGGCGCGCGCGGCGGGCGCGTCTACCTCGGCACCGCCACGCATCCGCTCGAGCTGCTCATCGTGCAGCCGGCCGGGAAGAAGCCCATGCCTGCCGCCGATTGGTGGCGCGGCGTGCAGTCCGACGACCTGGTCGCCGAATGACCCGGACGACCCGGACGACCCGGACGAGGATGCCGTGAGCACCGGCGCCGCCGCGCGCGATGTCGCCTACGACGTGCTCCGCGCGGTGCGCGAGGACGACGCCTACGCCAACCTGCTGCTGCCGACGCGCATCGACCGCGCCCGGCTCGGCGCTGCCGATGCCGGTCTCGCGACCGAACTGACCTAT
>NZ_DAIEII010000057.1:0-7778 GCF_027352875.1 Gryllotalpicola sp. | reverse complement strand
GGTCAACGCCCGTGCCGCCGGCCCGCGTCTGGGCAAGGACGTGCAGCTCGCCATCCAGGCCGCGCGCGGCGGCGACTGGTTTGAGACGGGCGGCGTCGTCACGGCGGGAGGCCTGAGGCTCGAGCCGGGCGAGTACGAGCTCGTTCTCGAGACGGCGGGCGATGCGGCATCCCGCGCGCTTGCGCTGCTGCCGTCGGGCGGGTTCGTCCTGCTCGAGACGGCGACGACTCCGCAGCTCGAGGCCGAGGGCGCCGCGCGCGACCTCATCCGAGCGGTGCAGGACGCCCGGAAGGCCGCGGGCCTTGATGTCAGCGACCGCATCGCGCTCGCGCTGACCCTCGATCCGGCCGGCGCCGCGGCCGCGCGCGCATACGAATCCCTCATCGCCGGCGAGACCCTTGCGGTCTCCGTGGCGATCCGCGAAGGTGTGCAGAGCATCTCCGTCGAGAAGGTGGACGCGTGAGCGAAAACAGTGCAGACGAGTTCCGTGAGGCCGCCGACGCGGTCTACGCCGAACTGCTCGAGCGACTCGGCGAGGCGCACCCCGAGCGGCGCCTCACCGCGACCCGGCGCGCCCTCGACATCCTCGGCGACCCGCAGCGGGCGTTCCCGATCATCCACATCACGGGCACGAACGGCAAGACGAGCACGAGCCGCATCGCCGAGAGCATCCTGCGCGCCTACGGGCTGCGCACCGGGCTCTTCACGAGCCCGCACCTCGAGCGCTTCAACGAGCGCATCCTGCTCGACGGCGAGCCGATCTCGGACGAGGCGCTCGTTCAGGCCTGGCAGGACGTCAAGCCCTACGTCGAGCTCGTCGACCTCGAGCTTCAGGATGCCGGCCAGCAGCGCCTTACCTTCTTCGAGGTCGTCACGGTGCTCGGCTTCGCGGCATTCGCCGATGCGCCCGTCGACGTCGCTGTCGTCGAGGTCGGCATGGGCGGCGAGTGGGATTCCACCAACGCCGCCGACGGCCAGATCGCAGTGTTCACCCCCATCGCCCTCGATCACACCGCCATCCTCGGCGGCACGGTCGCCGAGATCGCCCGCACCAAAGCCGGCATCATCAAGCCCCTGGCCGCCGTCGTGAGCGCCGCGCAGGAGCCTGCGGTGATCGCCGAACTCGAGCGCGCAGCCGAGCTCAGCGAGGCGTCCCTCGCCATCCAGCCCGGGCAGTTCGACGTCATCGAGTCCACGGTCGCCGTCGGCGGCCAGCTCATCAGCGTGCGCGGACTCGCCGGCACCTACGAGAACCTCTTCCTGCCGCTCTACGGCGCGCACCAGGCGCAGAACGCCGCGACGGCGATCGCCGCGGTCGAGTCGTTCCTCGGCGGCGGCGCGGCGCCGCTCAACATCGGCCTCCTCGAGGAGGGGCTCGCCCAGGCCACATCGCCCGGCCGTCTCCAACTCGTCGGCATCGAGCCCACGGTCCTCGTCGACGCCGCGCACAACCCGGCGGGCGCCGAGTCGCTGGCTGCGGCGTTGCACGCCTTCTTCGACTTCGACGAGATCGCCGTCGTGCTCGGCATCCTGCGCGACAAGGACGTGCACGGCGTCGTCGACCGGCTCGCCACCGTCGCCTCCCGGTTCTACGCCACCCAGTCCCACTCCGAGCGCGCCCGTGCCGCGACCGACCTCGCGGCGGACATCGCACGCTGGTCGGACGTCGAGGTCGCGATCGTCGACGACCTCGCTGACGCCGTCGAGGAGGCCCGTGCCTGGGCGGCCGCGGGCGAGCGCCGCGCGGTCGTCGTCACCGGCTCGATCACGCTCATCGGCGAGGTCATGGCCATCGCCGCGGAGCGGGGCTGGAAACCGGCGAAGCGCGAGGTCGCCGAATGAGGCGCCAGCGCACGCCGGTCGAGTCCGTCGCCTCGATCGTGCTCGCGTTCGAGGTCGTCGTCATCGGCCTCGGCGCTCTCGCTGCGTGGGCTCTCGGATCGGTGGCCATGGCTCCAGCGTTCATCGCCGGGGCGTCCCTGGTGGTGCTCGCCGCGATCACGGTGCTGACGCTGAGGTACCCCTTCGGCGTGTGGCTCGGCTGGGCCGTCCAGGCGCTCGTCATCGTCAGCGGCATCTGGGTCCACATGATGTTCGCGGTCGGCATCGTCTTCATCGCCCTGTGGGCGTACGCCGTCATCAGCGCCGAGCGCGCGATGCGGATGCGCGCCGAGCAGGAATCCCAGTTCAACGACCACGTCAGCGGAACGGAGCATCACCAGTGAGCGGAATCGAAGAGACCCTCGTCCTCGTCAAGCCTGACGGAGTCGCGCGCGGGCTCACCGGCGAGATCCTGCGCCGCATCGAGGCCAAGGGCTACGCGCTCGTCGACATCCGCCTTGTCGAGGCCGATCGCGACCTGCTCGCGGCGCACTATGCCGAGCATGTGGGCAAGCCGTTCTACGAGCCGCTGGTCGAGTTCATGGAGAGCGGACCGATCGTCGCCATCCGGGTCGCGGGCGAGCGCGTCATCGAGGGATTCCGCGCGCTGGCCGGCACGACCGACCCGACGACTGCGGCCCCCGGCACCATCCGCGGCGACCTCGGCCGCGACTGGGGTCTCAAGGTGCAGCAGAACCTGGTGCACGGCAGCGACTCACCGGAATCCGCCGCGCGCGAACTCGCCCTCTGGTTCTAATCTGATGTCGCGCCGGTCCTCGCCCGGCGCGAGTCGCTTCGCGGTGCGGCGTGCACGCCGCCGCACCGCTGATGGCCGGCTGGGTGCGTATGTCGCGTTGGATGTCGCGACCTGGTAGCGCAGGAGCCGGCTATACAAAAGCCCGGTGGATCCAGTCGAGCTGGAGCTGTGCGAGCACGGCGACGAGCACGTAGGACGCCAGCACGATGACCCACGTCCACGAGTAGAGGGTCTCGAAGACGGCCCGCGCGCGCACACCGACGCCGAAGTTGCCGGCCGTGAAGTTGTAGAGCGTCGTCGCCCAGAAGGCCGGGATCGTCACCGCCCACGTCACCATGCACCAGGGGCACAGCGTGTGGAGGACGTAGATGCTGGTGATGATGAGGAAGATGACGAGCACGATCGCGAAGGTCACCCCGGCGTTGAAGGTCAGCCAGAACCAGCGCGGCAACGAGGGCACGGCGAGGATGATGACACCCATCGCGATCGCCGCCGTCCAGCCGGCGAGGCCGAGGATCGGGTTGGGGAATCCGAAGACGCTGCCCTGCCACGATCCGAGGTTCTTGCCGCACTGGACGAGGACGGAGAGGTTGCAGTCGAGGGCCGCGTTCGGGTTCGCCGCCGTCGCGATCTTGTCGATCGTCAGCTGGAACGCCGCGCCGAAGCCGATGATCCCGAAAACGATGAGCGCGATCGCGAGGCCGAGGGGGCGACGCGGGGTGACGGCGTCGAGGTCGGGATCAGACACGACGTCATTGTCACACGCCGGAAACGGGCTGATCCGCGCGCGCGTGCTTTAATGGCATCAGCCACCTCGCCAGAGCGATCCGCCGGCCGGGTGAAGAGGTTTTCCGGATGGCCCGCCCATCCGCCGAGTGTCACGCATCGCCCGCGGGCGGGCGTTCAAGGAGTGCACCAGCGATGGTGAATGAAAATGAATATGTCGATGTCGAGATCATCGCTGCCGAGGCGACGAATGAGCCGGCCCTTCCCGACGAGGTGATCGTGGGCGATTCCGCCCAGGCGGTCGCCGCGACGACGCTGGTCTTCCAGGCTCCACCGCCGCTTCCGCACGTCGAGTTCATCGGCGAGCCGGAGCGTGAGGACGACGCCGACGATCCGGGTCCCGCTGCGAGCACCCGCACGCGCACCCGGCACCGTCGCGGCACCGGCGGGGTGACCGAGCAGCGCCCGGTCGAGCTCATCACCGAGCCGCAGAAGGTCAAGGGCTCGACGCGGCTCGAGGCGAAGAAGCAGCGCCGTCGCGACGGCCGCGATGCTGGCCGCCGCCGCACGGTCGTCACCGAGGCCGAGTTCCTCGCGCGGCGCGAGTCCGTCGACCGCCATATGGTCGTCCGCGAGAAGGGCGGCCGCATCCAGATCGGCGTCCTCGAGGACGGGGTGCTCGTCGAGCACTACGTGGCGAAGTCGCAGGAGCCGTCCCTCATCGGCAACGTCTATCTCGGCCGCGTCCAGAACGTGCTGCCGAGCATGGAGGCCGCCTTCGTCGACATCGGCCGCGGCCGCAACGCCGTGCTGTATTCCGGCGAGGTCGACTGGGAGGCTGCCGCCGCAGAATCCGGCGAGAAGAACCAGCCTCGTCGCATCGAGCTCGCGCTCAAGAGCGGCGACCGGGTGCTCGTCCAGGTCAGCAAGGACCCGGTCGGGCACAAGGGCGCGCGCCTCACGAGCCAGATCTCGCTGCCGGGTCGCTTCCTCGTCTACGTGCCGAACGGCTCGATGAACGGCATCAGCCGCAAGCTTCCCGACACCGAGCGGGCCCGTCTCAAGAAGGTCCTCAAGGAGGTCCTGCCCGAGAACGTGGGCGTCATCGTCCGCACCGCGGCCGAGGGCGCGAGCGACGAGCAGCTCGCTCTCGACGTCAACCGCCTCACTGCCCAGTGGGCCGACATCCAGCGCCAGGTCGAGGCTGCGCAGGCTCCTGCGCTGCTCCACAGCGAGCCCGACCTGCTCATCAAGATCGTGCGGGATGTCTTCAACGAGGACTTCCAGAAGCTCATCATCCAGGGTGCCGAGGCGCGTGCCACGATCGAGCGCTACCTCGGCCAGGTGGCCCCCGAGCTGCTCGAGCGGGTCGAGGAGTACGCGGGCTCGTCCGATGACGCGTTCGACGAGTACCGCGTCAACGAGCAGATCGAGAAGGCCCTCGAGCGCAAGGTCTGGCTGCCGTCGGGCGGCTCGCTCGTCATCGACCGCACCGAGGCGATGACCGTCATCGACGTCAACACCGGCAAGTTCGTCGGCAGCGGCGGCAACCTCGAGGAGACGGTCACCAAGAACAACCTCGAGGCCGCGGAGGAGATCGTTCGCCAGCTCCGCCTGCGCGACATCGGCGGCATCATCGTCGTCGACTTCATCGACATGGTCCTCGAGACCAACCGCGATCTCGTGCTGCGCCGCCTCGTCGAGTGCCTCAGCCGCGACCGCACCAAGCATCAGGTCGCCGAGGTCACCTCGCTTGGCCTGGTGCAGATGACCCGCAAGAAGCTCGGGCTCGGCCTGCTCGAGACGTTCTCGGAGCCGTGCGAGGTGTGCGCCGGCCGCGGCATCGTCATCCACCACGACCCCGTCGTGAAGCATCGTGCGCAGGCGTCCGAGCGCCCCGCCGAGCGTCGCCGCGGCCGCGGTCAGGACCGTCCCGCTGCCGCAGCCGCGAACGGCGGCAACGGGCACGACGGCACCCACGCCATCACGGACGAGGTCAAGAAGGGCCTCGCGCAGATCGCGGCGAGCACGATCGTCCGCTCCACGGCATCCGAGTCCGCGGAGGCCCCGGCAGACCCGGCCGCGGTGCTCGACCAGATCCTCGACGCGGCAATCCCGGCGAGCCAGCCGAGGGGCCGCGGCCGCCGCCGGCGCGTGACGACCAACATCATCACCGGCGACTGACTCCTCGAAATCCCCCGAATCGACCCCACAACGCGATCGTGGCGTCGATTTGGGGGATTTCGCCGGGTGGGATGGCGCTCAGCGGGGCGACGGAGGCCGGGGCGGGGCTAGTTCCGGTCGCGGGCCTTCACCCGCAATCCGCTCGCGATGAGGCGGCGCACGAGCTCGTGGCCGCTCACCGGCTCCGCCCCTGCCGCGACGAGCGCGTCGTAGCGCTCGGCCGGAGCGTCATAGTGGTCGAGGTCGAATGCGCGCGCCGGCAGTCCCGCCGCATCGGCGAATGCCTGGAGCTCCTCGAGCGATGCGTCGCTCACGACGTGGCTCCACAGCGTGCCGTGGTTCGGCCACCGGGGCGGATCGATGAGCACGGCCACCTAGCGAGAGTATGCCCGCCGCGGACGTCCCGCCGGAGGCTCGCACTGGTTTGGAGCAGCCCGATTCGTCGGGTATTCTTGACCTTTGGCGTGCGCTGCCGTCTTGCCGTGCGCTCTCAAGCTGAAAAGTTAGGTACTCACGTGGTCTACGCAGTTGTGCGCGCTGGCGGTCGCCAGGAAAAGGTGGAGGTCGGCACGATCGTCACCCTCGACCGTCTCAAGGCGAAGCAGGGCAGCACCGTCGAGCTCGCTCCGGTGCTCTTCGTCGACGGTGACACGGTCACCACCGAAGCGGCTGCGCTGGCCAAGGTGAAGGTCACCGCCGAGGTGCTCGGCGATCTCCGCGGCCCCAAGATCGTCATCCAGAAGTTCAAGAACAAGACCGGCTACAAGAAGCGCCAGGGCCACCGTCAGGACCTCACGCGCGTCAAGATCACCGGCATCAAGTAGGCAGGCACTGACTCATGGCACACAAAAAGGGCGCCAGCTCCACCCGTAACGGCCGCGACTCCAATGCGCAGCGGCTCGGCGTGAAGCGCTTCGGCGGCGAGAAGGTCAGCGCGGGCGAGATCATCGTCCGTCAGCACGGCACCCACTTCCACCCCGGCGTCAACGTCGGCCGAGGCGGCGACGACACGCTGTTCGCTCTTGCGGCGGGCGCGGTCGAGTTCGGCGCCAAGGGCCGCCGCAAGGTCATCAACATCGTCCCGGTCGAGGCGTAAGCCCATCACCGGCAACGAAGTGGGTGGGCGCGATGCCCGCCCACTTTTTTGTTTGATCGGATCGCGGAAGGAGCAGCAGTGGCGACATTCGTCGACCGGGTGACGTTGCATCTGCGCGCCGGTCAGGGCGGCAACGGCTGCGTCAGCGTGCGCCGCGAGAAGTTCAAGCCCCTCGCCGGCCCCGATGGCGGCAACGGCGGCAACGGCGGGGACATCGTGCTCGTAGCGGATGCGGGAGAAACGACTCTGCTCGGCTACCACCGCGCCCCGCACCGCAGCAGCGCGGGCGGCGGGTTCGGCATGGGCGACAACCGCTCCGGCACCACGGGCGAGGATCTCGTGCTGTCGGTGCCCGTCGGCACCGTGGTGAAGAGCGCAGACGGCGAGGAGCTCGCCGACCTCGTCGAGCCGGGCGCGCGCTTCGTCGCGGCATCCGGCGGCATCGGCGGCCTCGGCAACGCGGCCCTCGCGAGCACTCGGCGCAAGGCACCCGGTTTCGCGCTGCTCGGCACGCCGGGCTGGGAAGGCGATGTCCTCCTCGAGATGAAGGTCATGGCCGACGTGGCGCTCGTCGGCTACCCGAGCGCCGGCAAGTCTTCGCTCGTGGCAGCGCTCTCCGCCGCGCGCCCGAAGATCGCCGACTACCCGTTCACGACCCTCACGCCGAACCTCGGTGTCGTGCAGGCGGGCGACATTCGCTACACCGTCGCCGACGTGCCCGGTCTCATCGAGGGGGCGAGCGAGGGCAGGGGTCTCGGCCTCGAGTTCCTCCGCCATGTCGAGCGCTGCAGTGCGCTGCTGCATGTGCTGGATTGCGCCACCATCGAACCCGGTCGCGACCCGCTCTCCGACCTTGAGGTCATCAGGCGCGAGCTCGCCGCCTACCCCGTGCCTGAAGGCCAGCTGCCGCTCCAGGAGCGGCCCCAGCTCGTCGCGCTGAACAAGATCGACGTTCCCGACGCCCGCGATCTGGCCGACCTGGTCCGGCCCGAGCTGGAGGCGCAGGGCTACCGCGTGTTCGAGATCTCGACGCTGAGCCATGAGGGTCTGCGCGCGCTCTCCTTCGCGCTGGCGGGCGTCGTCGACGAGGCGCGGAAGGCCGCGGCGGCTGGGCGCGTGGAATCCCCGCGGATC
>NZ_DAIEII010000043.1:0-44282 GCF_027352875.1 Gryllotalpicola sp. | reverse complement strand
CCCGCCAGGAGCTCCGCCTGGCGATCGTGGTGTGGATCGAGCGGAAATACCACCGGCAGCGCGAGCAAGACCGTCTCGGCGGATTGACCCCGATCGAGTACGAGGACAGAATGAGCCAGCCGCGAGAGCTCGCGGCCTAACTGAAACTGTCACCTACGGCTGCATCACGCCCGTCGTCAGACCGCCAAAGCCTCAGCCCCCGTTTATGAAAGGTGTCTCACACCCACGCATCACTCGGCCAGCGCAGCCCACGTGCCGAACAGCGATGCCGCCGAATCCGCGCCGACCGTGACCGGCGCGAGGACCGGCTCATCAACTCCAGCGCTACGAAGCCGACTCAGACCGGCTTTCACCTCGTCCGCATCGCCGATCAGAGCCACCGCCTCGACCAGTCTCGCACTGACCGCTGCCGCCGCATTTTGTCCGTCGCGTCGGGCTGCGCGTACGGCCTCTACATCGTCCGCATAGCCGTCATCCGCCAGCAAATCACCATAGGCGGAGAGCTGCAGATACGATGAGAGCTGGCCGGCAACCTCACGGTATGCCTCCTCACGAGCTTGTGATCCGGCCACGACGCAAACCGGCACATATGCGGCAGCGGTGAAACGCCGCTCCGTCCTGTTCGCGGCAGCGAGAGCACACAGCCGTGCTGCACGATGCTCGGTCACCCAATTCAAAAGCATCCCGTCCGCGGTTCGCGCGGCAACAGTGACCATTCGTCGCCGGAGGGCTCCGATGAACAGTTCCGGCGGAGTCTCCACGTGCTGCCCCCGCAACTCGAGGATGAGTGGTTCGCCAGCAGCACTACGGTGGTGCAACGTTGCGCTTCGCATCGCTTCGCGCATCGCGACGACCGCGTCGCCAACCGCTTCGGGAGTCGATGGTCCGGGCCATCCGAATTGGCTTGCCGCTGTCTCTCTGTGGCCGGCCCCCAACCCCACAGCGATACGCCCCGGCGCACATTCTGCGAGAGCCGCCGTCGCCATCTCCAGCGCGGGCAATGGGCGCGAAGGCAGAGGTACTACCCCAAGACCGACATCGATGGAATTGGTCTGTGTCGCCACAACCGCTCCGGTTACGAAAGAATCACGCCCGCTTATCTCCGGGAGCCAAATCCGGTCATAGCCAAGACCCTCGACAAGCTTCGCCTGCTCGATGAGTTGAGCTAACGGCGCTCGAGCGGTAAGGGCAGTTGCAAGTCGCGCCACTATGCGCGCCCCCAACTAGTCTGACGATGCGAGTTGCTTCGGCTCTTCCATTGTGAGCGGCACCCCATGGCACTTGGGGTCTGTCTCACCGCCGGGCTTCGTGATCAGCACCTGGGTGCCGCACGTCTCACACGTATACCGCTTTCCGACCTTCAGCATCGTCGCCTATCTTCTTGTAGCTCTAGGAGGTAAATCGCAGAACAGAGGATTCTACTTGAGTACCATGTCGACGTCGTCGCACTGCAATGTGCCATCGCCCGCCTTGGTCACGACCAGTTCCGCGCCGCATACTTCGCACTTCATCCGCTTCCCCGCTTGGTTCATGATAATCAGTCGGGCCCTTTCATGCCGGTTATCGCTGGACTCTTCATTCTTGCACATTCGAACTCCCAGCTGCCCACTCAGCCGACCTCCGGCGACCCCCAGATCGCGTGCCCGCCGACGAATGTCGCCAGCACCTTGGTGTCCTCCAGCAACCGTCGCGGGTCATCACTGAGGAGTACTAGGTCAGCGTTGAGGTGCAGGTTGGAGGCCAACGAACCGCGGCCGCCCTGCCGATCGAGTGCTGAGCCATCCACCTCGGCCCTGTCGGTGACAAGCGCAAGCGCTTCGTCAGGCGTGACTCGCTCTTCCGCGCCCAACGGTTCGGCTCCGCCGGCACGAGGACGGCGATGAACAGCGGCCGCCATCGTTCCCAGCGGAGTGGCCGAAGTGACAGGGCGATCGCTGGCTGCTGCCAGTGGTATCCCCTGCGCCAACACGCTGCGCAGCGGATAAAGCCACTCCTGCTCGACTGCGCTCAGCAACTCACGATATTTTTGTGCGCGCTCTGTCACAAACGCGGGGTTGGTGGTGACAGCGATTCGCCCCGCCCGAATGCGCTCGAGATGACCGGGCAGGGGCAGACCCAGGTGCTCGATGCGATCGCGCCCCCACGTCGGCGGACCGCACTCTTCGATCGCGGCCAACGCCGCTTCCAGCTCATCGGGCTCGGTGGCATGAACGGCGACGGGCCAGCCGTACCCACGCACATGGCGCACGCGCTCAGCGATGCCGTCGGCCGGCGCAGCCACCTTGGCGCCGAGCACCCGCACCGTACCGTGAGTCTGCATACCGCCTTCGCTCCCGGACACTGCCGAAACCTGATCGAAGGCGAGAAGGGCATTGACCCGCTGACGCACCACGCCACGCCGCACCCATTCGTCCATACGCGCGATATCGTCCCACGTGTTTGTCGCGGTCGCGTCCGTCACGCTCGTCACTCCCGCGGCCGCGAGCTCACAGGACAGGTCCGCCAGAGCAGACTCGACTGAGTTCTCGGGCTGACGTGGCATTTTTTGGAGCAGAGCCGCATCTGCGCGAAGTGGCTCCTCTATGGAATTCGATCCGCTGTCGGGATCGGTCAGAATCCGCCATGCAGCCGAGTTGAGGATAACCACTTTCCCAGTCCGATGATGGAGAGCGCAAGGCTGGGATGCAGTGACCGAATCAATCTCGGCAATCGTAGGTGCACGCCTCTCTTTGAGAGTGCTCTCATCCCATCCCCAACCCCGAATCCACCTTCCCTCGAAGTCTCCAGCGCGGCTTCGCAGGGAGGCGAGAAGAGCGGGGATGGAACTCGACGCACTCAGATCGACCGAGAGCTTTGCCGCGGCAGCGGCCCGCAGGTGCAGATGAGAGTCGTGGAACCCGGGCAGGACTACCGATCTGGCGGCATCCCGCCCGGGGCGCAGCGGCCGAATCTGCTGAATCCGCCCATTGGAGACAATCAGTTCGCTTCGCGCTTCGCGAACCCAGTGTCCACGCAGGTAATGCAGCGGGCCGGCTTCAGCCCGCCACATCCGCCACCTGCGGCGGCGCGAACTCTGCGCTCAGTCGGCGGCGGAGAACCTTTCCGGTAGCGGTGCGGGGGAAATCCTCCACCACGTGAATGCGGTCGGGCCTCTTCGCGCCGGACAGGGATGCCTTGCACATCTCGATGAGATCGTCCTCGGTCACGGTCGCTCCCTGCACAAGGCGAACTGCAGCCTCCACGCGCTCACCCCAATGGTCATCGACGACTGGGAAGGCCACCGCTTCTTCGACGTCATTGTGGCGCTCCAGAACTTCCTCGATCTCATTCGGGGAGATATTCTCGCCTCCCCGGATGATCAGGTCGCTTGCCCGGCCTGTGAGGAATAGATAGCCATCCTCGTCGAGATAACCGAGGTCTCCAGTGTGGACCCAGCCCTCGGTGTCCAGAATGACGCGGGCGCCCCCGCCCTTTCCCCGATAGCCGGTCATTGCTCGACCGGTTCGCAGGTACACCTCTCCGGCCACACCGGGAGAAGCCACATTCCCTTCCTCGTCAATCACGCGGATCTCAACATCGGGCAGCGGCTTGCCCACCGAAGTAAGACGGTTCCGTTTGAGTGCGATCTCCTCCGGCGTTCCCTCGAGGCGATGGTCATCGGCACCGAGTACTGTCACCGTTGAGTTGGTTTCGGTCTGCCCGTAGGCGCTGGAGAAAGAGATGCTCTTCGGGAAGCGTTCGAGCATGGCTTCACGGACTGCTGGCGGCATCGGGGCGGCACCGTAGGTCACCATTTCCAGACTGGACAAGTCGAACTGATCGAAGTCGGGGTGCCGTAGGACCAACGAAACCATGGAAGGCACAAGGAATGCGTGGGTGACCTTCCGATTCTGCACGGTTTCGAGCCACTTCCCGGCCTCGAAATCGAAGAGGTACGTCTCACGCCCAGAGAACAGCGAGACATTCAACGCTGACAACCCGGCGATATGGTACAAGGGAGCGGCAAGAGCGACTCTCCCATGGAAGTCCCCGTCAGCTGCCTCCCCCTGACTCATGACGTACTGAGTGAAACCACCGTGGGTGAGCAAGACGCCCTTGGGCAGGGAGGTCGTACCGCTCGTGTAGAGCATGATGGCAACGTCCGAGTCCTCGACTTCGGCAGATTCGGCCTTCGGCTCAAGGTGAGCAGCTCGGGATTTCGCCTCCTCGAGGGTCAGAATCCTGTCACGGGTGATCCCGGCGTCGACGATGCTGTCGACGTAGCGGTCCTCGGTGATCATCAGCGATATTCCCGAGTCGCTCACCAAGTGGCTCAGTTCGCTTCCGCGTGCTCGATAGTTCATTGGCACCACGGTGGCGCCGACCATCAGGACGCCAAAGAATGCGTGAAGGGTGCCGATCTTGTTCGTTGCGAGCAGACCCACAGAATCCCCGCGCTTAACCCCTAGCGACTCGAATA
The DNA here is from genome assembly GCF_027352875.1 of Gryllotalpicola sp. Taxonomy (NCBI): domain Bacteria; kingdom Bacillati; phylum Actinomycetota; class Actinomycetes; order Micrococcales; family Microbacteriaceae; genus Gryllotalpicola; species Gryllotalpicola sp. Next base: position 39,823 of record NZ_DAIEII010000043.1, on the reverse strand, counting down.
GCGCGGCCTGGCGCGCCGAATTGTCCCTGATTTCCTGGTATGTCTCTTTGCGCTCATCTCCGGAGACTGCCAACTCGTCTCCGATGACTGCCGTCCCGTCGGGCACGATCATTGCGGGGATATCGACAACAAATGACAGATTCACAAAACCTCCATGGGGCTACGCGTGGGTGAACGATTAGAGCGGGTTACCAGCCGGATCCAAGTACGACGTCGCGATATGGCCGTCGCGCTCAGCCTGCGCGTACTGTTCGTCGCTGAACCCGAGGACCCCCTTGTAGACATACTCGTTGTCCATCCCCAGACCACCGATCGGTTCCCACTTCATTTCGGGACCGCTCCACTTCCACTGATGTCCGGGATACAGATGAGTACCAGTTGCATACCCGGTGTTCTCGCGGAGGAACCCGCGAGCCTTCACATGCGGATCAGCAAACACGTCGTCTTCGAGCATGACCGGTCCAGCGGGCACGCCCACGCTCTGCAGGGCGCTGAACACCTCCTGACGGGTCCGCGACCGAGTCCAGTCCGCGATCGCCGCATCGATGTCGTCCTGCGCGGCAAGTCGGCCCGCCTGAGTGGAGAACCGGTCGTCACCTGCCCAGTCGGGATTGCCCATCGCCTCGACCGCACGGCGCCATTCACCATCGTCCCGGATTGTGATGGTCACGAATCGATCGTCTTCGCTGGTCGGATAAGCGCCTTGCACGAAGTTGCGGTCGCGGTTGGTCAGTGGCGGGTTGTCGTACCCGTTGGCTGCGGCATCGATGAACATCTCACCGATATGGTTCATCTCGTTCTCCACTTGAGGGAGCACGACGATCTCACCCTGCCCCGTCTTCTCCCGACGACGCAACGCCGCCATCACGGCAAAAGCGCCGATGGACCCTGCGGCCGGGTCCATCTGGAACACGCTGGTCGTCGTAGCCGGCGCGCTGTCGGCGTAGCCGCGGACAGCGGTGATCCCCGAGAACGCCTCGAAGTGTGCGCCGAATCCCAGATAGGAAGAATATGGTGCGCCGATGCCGGCAGGAGGCATGCGCAACAGGATGAGCCTGGGATTGGCCTCGTGAAGGGTCTCCCAATCGATACCCAAGTTTCCCAGCACGGCGACGTTGTTGTTCTCCACGAATACGTCCGACATCTTGGCCAACTCGATGAAGATCTCGCGTCCGGACTCCTTGCGCAGGTCCAGCGTCATGAGCTTCTTACCACGCGCATGCCAGTTGAACATCGCGTGGCGGTCCTGCGGGCGTTCGCCGGTCTGACCGTCGGGGTAGGCCCGGCCCATCGTTCCCATCATTTCCATCTGCGCCTCGGTGGGACGAACCACCAGACCGCGAGTGCTGCTCGGGAAGAGCCACGGGTTGTCGACGCGGATGACCTCGGCGCCGAGATCGGACAACAACATTGTGACGGTCGGACCGGACCAGACCACGGTTATGTCAAGGACGCGGAGCCCTTCAAGAGGAAGATGAGCCATGATACTCCTTCGTATAGCTCTATCGGTTACGGGGACTCAACCGGAAAACGTGGACAGGATGGCGTCGGTGTGTTCACCGAGCCGCGGTGCTGCGGAAGGCGCCCACCCGCCGTCAATTTCGAACGGGGCCCCGGGATGGACAACGGTACCAATCGGGTGCGTCACCTCGGTGAAGAACCCACGCGCCTTGTAGTGCGGATCTTCGATCACTTCAGTCGGTGTCTTGATCGCTGTCAGGGGCCACTTGTTGTGTTGCGCGTCCTCCATGGCCTGCTGTTTGGTACGCGAGAGCAGCCAGGGATACAATGCCTCGTCGATCGCTTCCTTCGTCTCCATCGTCGCGAACATCGCTGGGTTCTGCGCCACTTTTGCGAAGTAGGCATTTAGATCATCGTCTGCGAGGGCTGCCATCATTCGCGGCAACCACGCCTGAGTCACAACCGTCTGTACGTAACCGTCCTCAGTGGGGAATGCGCCATTGGGCAGGATACCTCCCAACACGTTCCCACGGCCGGTCACCTCACCGTTGTAGGCATGGGCAAGCAGGAACGTGGTGCGCCGATCAGAGGAGCTCAAGCCGGTCTCGAATCCCGAGATGTCGACGTGCACCGGCTCACCTTGACCCTCTGCTACGAGGAACGCAGCCATGGTGGCAGTGGCTGCCGTGTTCCCAGTCTGGTAGACGGACATGTATCCACCCAGCTTGACCGGCACATCGTCCTCGGAGCCGTTGCCCGCCATCGGTCCACCCATGCCGTAATAGATGAGTTCCGAGCCCTCATACTGCGCGTACGGCCCGTCCTGCCCGAACGGGGTGACGCTTGTCATCACAAGCTTCGGCTGGACCTTCACCAGGTCGTCGAAGCCGAGCCCCATTGCAGCGAGTGCGCCGGGCTTGAGCGACTCGACGACGACGTCTGCGGTCGCGACCAGCTTCAGCAGAGTGTCACGAGCCGGCTGACCCTCAAGGTCGAGCACGACAGACTTCTTGCTCGTGTTCGTATGCAAGAACACGGCCGAGCCATTCTCATTCGGCACGTTGCCGATGAACGGGGCCATCCCGCGAACCGGGTCACCCGTGGGCGGCTCGATCTTGATCACCTCGGCGCCGTAGTCTGCGAATAGTTTCGTCGCATAGTCGGCGGCTATTCCGCCGCCTATCTCTAGCACTCGGATTCCTTCAAAAAGCATCATCGCTTCTTTCGCTATGGGGCTGAAATTGAGGTACTGGCTGTGCCATGCGCTGGCTTAGTCAGAGGGGTGGCGTAAGGCCGCCCCTCTGGTCGTTCCGTCAAACGTTAACAAGATCCCGGAACGGACCGCTATCTAACTTTGGCTCTTTCGGAAGACCGAGCAACTGCTCACCGATGATGTTTCGCTGAACTTGAGAGGTTCCCGCATAGATGGTGGCGGCCCTTGCCGACAACGCCGTTTCCACCCAGGCCTGGGAGGTATTGGGCGTGCCCACGTCTGCAGTCTGAAGAGCACCGCCTGCTCCCACACCGGACGGAGCGATCGCGTCCATTCCGAGGATCTCCAGTGCAAGTTCGGTGTAGCGCTGGAAGTATTCGCTCCACACCAACTTTGCAATCGCTGCATCCGCCCCCGGGTTTTCGCCCTTGAGGAACTTCGTCAGCGTCTGGTAGCCACGGGCCTGCATGATGGCGACGCGGCTATAGCACCAAGCGAGGAGCTCCCGAACCTTGGGGTCCTTGTTCTTCCCCGTCGTCTTTGCGAGCTCGAACAACCTGTCAAGATCGTTCTTGAAGCGGATGGCGTCTGTGGTAGCGCCGGAACCGCGCTCGAAGCCGAGCAAGGTCATGGCGACCTTCCACCCTTGATTCACCGGGCCGACGATGTTCTCTTCCGCCGTGCGTGCGTCGGTGAAGAAGACCTGATTGAAGATGTGCCCGCCAGCCATGTTGATAATCGGCTGCACCTCGACCCCTGGTTGGTCCATCGGGATCAGCAGGAGGCTGATACCGCGGTGCTTCTCAGCATCGGGATCGGTGCGCACCAGAGTGAAGATGTGGTCAGCCAGGTGACCGGCCGAGGTCCAGATCTTCGAACCGTTGACCACCCATTCCCCGTTTTCCAACACAGCGCTGGTCCGCAGGCCAGCCAGGTCAGAACCCGCACCGGGCTCCGAGTACCCCTGGCACCACCTGTCCTCGCCGGAGAGAATCCGAGGCAGGTAGTGAGCCTTCTGCGCATCGGTGCCCCAGACGGTAAGCGTGTTGCCCAGAAGGTTGATGCCGAACATGTCGTTCTCATCCCCGGACGGCACCCCATACCGAGCGAATTCTTCGGCGATCACTACCTGCTCGATCGCGCTCAGCCCCGGTCCGCCGTACTCTTTCGGCCAAGACACGGCAAGCAGCTGCTCGTCAGCGAGCACCTTCCGCCAGTGCTTCATGAAAGCTTTGCGCTCAGCCTCATCAGAGATCGCTCCGAGACCCTTCCATCCGGAAGGCACGGCACCCTCGATAATCCCGCGAACGCGAGTGCGATACTCCTCGGCCTCAGGCGGGTACGTCAGATCCATTGTTGCGTCCTTTCATCATGTCGACGGTTCCTCACGCGGATTCGTGCTCTATATCCGCACTCGTTCGAAACCGTCTGCTGTGAGCATACCGGTGCCCTTTTATTGAGGCACCGTGCAGGGACCGGATATATCCGTCTCGGTCCGAGAACTCATCCAATTCCATGAAGACAGCACCGATCCCCTCGGGATCATGCGCGTCAGAGCCGGCACCACCCGGCACGCCAAATTCGGCGGCGGCCGCCAGCGCGAGTTCGTTGACAGACTCGTCAGGTACCTTGGCGTTGTAGATCTCGACGACGTCGAGCAGGCCGGACTCAGCAAGCTGATCGAGCCCACGCCGACCCAGCCCAGATCGAACCGGATCGAACGGATGGGGAACGTAGACCACGCCGCCCTGATCCCTAATGCGCGCTGCCGCCTCTGAAAGAGGCAGAACATAGGGGACTCGCTCGGTAAGGAACAACCCCACGATCTCACCGAGAGGCGTGCGGATCTCCTCGCCGACCACAACCCGCACCCCGTAATCGGTAGCCATCTCCTGCATTCGCTTCGCCGTGTCCACAACGTGGTGATCGGTAACGGCAATGACATCCAGGGCGGCCGAACGCGCACACTGAAGCATTTGCTCCGGAGTGGTGACCGCATCCCCGGAGTAGACCGTGTGGAGATGGCAGTCCATTCGGAAACGCCCAAGCCCGGCCCTACCAGTGGTATACGGATGTCGCGCGACTACGCCCGCGCGAGTCAAATCGGTGCCGTCCAACGCTTAACCGATGGGTTCAAATTCGGGCAAAGATACTGTCTCCTTGTCGTTCCACGCTACCCTCACCCGGGTTCCAATGGAGACCGCATCGACATCGACGTTCGTCAGCCTTGTCAGCATCCGGAAGCCCTCGTCAAGATCTACGTATGCAACAGCGTAGGGCACCAATTCCGCGAATCCAGGCATCCTGTTGTCGCGTACAACACTGTAGGTATACAGCGTTCCCTTACCGGCGGACTCACGCCACTCGAGATCCAGACTGAGGCAGTGAACGCAGTGCGACCGCGGATAAAAGACGATTCCTTCGCACTTGGTGCATACCTGATAGGTCAGCTTGTGCTCCGCCGTCGACTTCCAGAATTGCGCGGTGTCCGGCTCATCAAGACTGGGCAGGAGTGTAGGCGCTTGCTCCATGATTTCATCGAACACGATATACCCCGTTCCGATCAGTTTCCCAGGATGATGGTGCCGCCGGCATGGACGGCTCCGAGCCGTCCGCCATTGCCATGGGCGACTGCGTACTTGGCGCCTTCCCTCTGCGAGGTGGACTCGCCCCGCAGCTGCCTGACCGCTTCGATGAGAAGAAAAATGCCGCGCATGCCCGGGTGATTCGAGAACAGCCCGCCGCCGTCCGTGTTTAGTGCAGGGGCTCCGAGTCGGTCCCACCGCAGCCGCCCTCCTTCCACGAATGCACCGCCCTCGCCCTTCTTGCAGAAGCCGAGATCCTCGAGGCAGGTCAGCACCGTGATCGTGAAGGAGTCGTAGATCATCGCGACGTCCATCTGATCCGGGCGCAGTCCCGCCTCATTGAACGCCGCCGGCCCGGACTGCGCTGCGCCGGAGATCGTGATGTCATTTTTGTTGTCGACAAATCCGATCCCCTCACCGGCGCCAAGGATCCACACCGGCTTCTTGCGGGTGCTCTTGGCAACCTCCTCCGAGGCGATGACCACGGCGCCGCCGCCGTCCGAGATCATGCAGCATTCCAGCCGATGCAGCGGATCAGCGATCATCTTGCCGTTGACCACATCCTCGACCGTGATTTCACCGATGTCCCGGAACCTGAGATCGGTCATGGCCCGCACAGCGTCCGGGTTGCGCATCGCATGCGCGCGAGTGGTGACCGAGATCGCTGCCAATTGCTCGGGAGTCGTGCCGTACTGGTGCATATGACGGTTGGCGACCATCCCATAGTTCGAAATCAGCGTCTGCCCCCACGGAACTTCCATGTTCGCCGCCGGATCTTTCGCCCCGCCGATGGCACCGGTTCCGGTGCCGATCGCGAATGCCTGGCTACGCGCCGTCGATCCGTAGGTGATTAGCGCTACATTCGCCCGACCAGCGCGAATCGCGTCACGAGCATGGCCGGCGTGGAACTCGAACGAACTGCCACCGACAGCCGTCGTGTCCGTGATGCGGGGGTGCAGATCGAAATACTCCTGAATTCCCAGCCCCGGGAAGCTGCTGGCGTCACCCGAGTCGTAGACGGCGTCCACATCCTTCCAGGTAAGGCCCGCGTCCTCGAGCGCGGCGGAAGCACTTGCCGCCTTGATCTGAAGGGCGGACTTTCCTGGTACCAACCGATCTGGATATTCGTGGATGCCGACGATTGAGGCGTTTCTCTCAGTCATGTTCCTTGTTCCAACCTTCGTATAGCCAGTTGGGCAGATGCGTCAGGCGATGCCCGCAAGGCCCTGCTTCTCGGGGTGGAACGCGCGGGGGAACGATTCGAAGATCCCATCGATGGTCCAGGGGTCTTGAGAAACCAGCACCGATTCGGGGTGGTAGTTCTCGTAGAGCGTGACTCGGCCGCCCTGCGCGCCCACGACGCGGCCGTTCAGCCAACTCGACTCCTCACTGGCCAGGTAGGTCACCGGATAGGCGATCGCGGACGGAGCCAAGTCGGCGAGATTGATGCCCATCTCGGCGGCGCGTTCCGGCGGAATGGTGCCGGTCATGCGCGTCGATGCCGCGGGTGCGATCGCGTTCGAAGTGACGCCGTAGCGGTCGAGCGCGTGTGCGCACGAAAGAGTGAAGCCGACGATTCCCAGCTTGGCCGCCGCGTAGTTGGGCTGTCCGGGCGCGCCGAAGAGTCCTGCCCCAGACGTGAAGTTGATCAGCCGATACTGACCCTCTCCACGGTGCTCGCGCCAGTACACCGCAGCGTGCTTGCTCGTGTTGAAAGTGCCCGTCAAATGCACGTTCAGCACCGCCTGCCAGTCCTCCGGGCTCAGGTTGACCAGCATTCGGTCACGAAGGATTCCAGCGACGTTCACAAGAATGTCAAGCTTGCCAAACGTGTCGATCGCGGTCTGCACGATTCCGCCGGCGGAGTCATAATCGCTGACATCGCCGCCGTTTACGACCGCCTCGCCCCCGTTCGCAATAATCTCGTTGACTACCCCTTGTGCGGGCCCGACGTTTGCACCCGTCCCATCAACCTGTGCCCCCAGATCGTTCACCACGACCTTCGCGCCCTCGCTCGCGAACAGTTTCGCGATCTCAGCGCCAATTCCGCCACCCGCTCCGGTAACAACGGCGACACGGTTATTTAGACGTCCCACGACATTCCTCCATCGGAAATTTGCTGTATTGCCTGGCGCTCCGCGAGGCCCCGACGATGCATACGCTCGGCATCGTCGTCGTGCTCGCTTGGGAGTTCTCTCTCGAGTAATCTACCCCATGGGTACAGTTCTCGCTACTCGGGTACTGGGGGTACCCGCACTCGGCCGGTGCCTGACGCCGGCGAGACAGGCGCCTCGGAAGGCCTCCATGCGCCAGCTCACTGCGGAGGAAGGGTCCAACCAGGAGCAGACGGACAGGGCCGCGACGGCCGTCAGTTCCAGCAGAAACCAATATTTGCAGTTTTCTTGGCGCAAATGCAGACCGACCGGAGGATGTGCAACATGCCAGATAGTCAAGTCCGTACCGCGAGCCTGTTCGGCGTGGATGAGACGCTGGCAATGACCGCACGCAGAGCCAAAACACCCGACCTCGAGACAATGGTCCGAGTGGCGGCCAATCTGTTTCATCTGCACGGCTATCAGAACACCACAATGCAAATGATCGCCAGTGAACTGGGCATCGCGAAGCCGACTCTGTATGCACACGCGAAGAGCAAGGGTTTCCTGCTCGGCCAGGTCTTCCAGCGCGTCCTCCACCGTGCGGACACCGTCGTCTCAGAGGCCTTTTCCAAGGCCGACCCCCTCGAGGGGGTAACGTGCCTCATCGATGGGCAGATCCGCTTGTCAATGATGTATCGCGACTACTACGGCGTCATTTATGGCGACCAACGCGAACTCCCCAGAGATCTCGACGACGCATATCAAGCCTGGATGAGGGCCTTCGTGGCGAACGTGAGCGGCCTCATTGAACGCGGTCAGCAGGCCGGCGTAATACGGGATGACATCGCGCCCGTAGTAGCCGCGCAAGCGATCATCGGCATCACGGGATGGTCGGCCCGGTGGTTTCGACCTCACCCCAGTCTCACACTGGATTCTGCGAGCCGCCAGATCACTGCTCTGGTGCTCGGTGGACTCAGCGCTGACGACTCTGTTGCAGGAAACCGCTGAATAAAAGTGTGAGAGACACCGGCATGTCACCGATGCTGCGGGCCCAATCGATCGGCTCAATCCCCGGTCGGCGAGTGGGCGAAGTTCCTGCTCGGGCCCCGTCCGAGCGTGCGGGGGGTCTCCCCCAACGGCGCCTCCGCATCGAAGCGCCTCGACTTGGCGATTCGCTCGCCGGACTGGGCCGACGGGCCGGGGCCGAGACGCTGGACAACGAGGTAGAAGCCCAGGCCGGTAGCCTGGGCCAGTGAGCCTACAGCCTAATCACAGTCAGTTTGAAGCGTGGGTAAGTCATCATCTTCCCGACACTTTGCAGGTCGAAGAGGGCGTGTGGGCGGCACCGTTGCCCCTGAAGGGCGACCAGTACGTTAGACACACCTATACCTATCTCGTCCTTGACGACCGGGGGTCGGTGCATGTCATTGATCCGGGCTGGAACACAGTAGACAATCGCACAAGGCTGGAGGCGTCGTTCGGCCAGATCGGCAAACGTCTCACGGATGTGAAGACCATCGTGTCTACCCACCTTCATCCGGATCACACCGGGCTCGCGTCTTGGCTGCAGTCGCAGAGCGGGGCGCCTATCCTTATGCACCGAGCTGAAGCTGACGCGACCGAGAGCGGGCCGTCGATGTCTATCGCAGTGGGCTTTTCCAAGCGGCTTCGCTCGTGGGGCGCGCCGTGGGCGGAACGAACAAAGCTCTACATCGAGCTGTGGAGACAGCGACAACTGAAGGACGAGATAAGCGCGCGAGCCGACGTTCGCCTCGAGCATGACGATGTGCTCGACATTCCCGGCCGACGGGTACGCGTGCTGCACACGCCCGGGCACACGGAGGGCAGCATCTGCCTCTACGACGAGGACACGCGGTCCCTGTTTAGCGGTGACACGCTGTTGCCAATGGTGCACCCTGGTATTGGGCTGAGCGGCGGACCCCAGTCTTCGCGCCAGAACCCTCTCGCACGCTATTTCGACTCATTAGAAGCGCTCACTCGCCTGGATGTCGACATGGTTCACCCGGGCCACGGGTATTCCTTCCAGGGACTGCCCGACCGCATCGAAGAAACGGCAGGGCATCATCGGCGGCGCTCCGACGAAGTGCGGTCCATCCTGCTTTCTGAACCCGACATCACTTTGTGGCGCGCTGCCGAGAAGGTGCACTGGACGGCCGGTTGGGCGAACCTTCACGGGTTCATGCGACTCTCCGCTGTCGCCCAAACGGCGATGCACGTCGACTATCTCCGCAGCTACCCTGCCGAGTGAACGCCTCGGTGTGGAGCCGTCATAAAGACAGACCGCCATCCACAGGGATCACCGCACCGGTGACGAAGCGCGCTGCAGGTGAGACCAGCCACGCCACCACGGATGCGATGTCCTCAGGTTCCCCGGGGCGCGCCAAGGGTGTCGCTGAGATATTGGCCTCGATGATCTCCGCAGGTAAAGCCAAGGTCATATCGGTGAGCACGAAGCCTGGCGCGACGGCGTTCACGGTGATGCCATCCGGCGCGAACTCGCGGGCGAGCGATTTCGTCAGCGACAAAAGACCACCTTTGGCGGCGGCGTAGTTGACCTGCCCGACATTCCCGCCCATCCCCACGATCGACGAGACGTTGACGATAGCACCTCTCGGCGACTCGGCAAGTGCGGTAGCTCCTGCGCGGGAGCAACTGAAGGCACCTCCAAGGTCCACGGCAAGAACATCGGCCCAGTCCGCGTCGGTCATACGCCGGATGCGGTGATCGCGAGCGATGCCAGCGTTATTGATCAGCGCGTCCAGGCGTCCGAAGCGGTCGAGCGCTGCCTGGACATACCTCTCGCCGGCGCTCAACTCACGCAAGTCAGCTCCGACCGAGATCGCGGATCCGCCTGACTCCACCACTTCCGTCACAGTCGCTTCCGCGCCCTGACGATCCCCGTAATAGCCGGCGACCACGTTGAAACCGGCGCCGGCAAGATCCAGGGCAATCGCCTTCCCTATGCCGCGCGATGCTCCGGTGACCAGAGCCACCGGCCGAGGGTCTATGACAGTCATTGAACCCTCATGTCTTCGAGCGGAACATACCCTCTTGAGCAGTACTCACGACGCGCCCGCGATCGGTGGCACTGATGCCGCCGATAGCGAAGCCTCGCCCACGTGAAGCGACCGGAGAATACTGGTCATAGAGCAGCCACTCAGTCACCGAGAACGGACGGTGGAACCACATTGCATGATCGAGTGAGGTCGCCCGAATCCCGGGGGACCACATAAAGGCACCATGAGGTAGCAGGACAGGTGTCAGGAATGAAAGATCTGAAACATAGCCCAGCACCGCCGCATTGAGAACCGGATCCTCAGGTAGGTCCTTAGTGAACCGGAACCAGAACTGATTGTGCGGCGGCAGGCCCTCGGGCACATGGCCCATCGGCGGCCAGGGTCCGCCCCATCGGATGTCGAAGTCGTCCCACTCGGTGCCGAAGCCCATAGTGGACCGCATCCCCTCCATGAACGAGGGGAGTTCGTCCGGCGCACGATTGGAGGGCTGTTCCTCGGCGTGCTCAAACCCCGGTTCACCCGTGTGAAACGACACATCCGCAACCCAGATCTGATGACCGTCCTGCAACCCCACTACCCGGCGGGAACTGAAGGACCGCCCATCTCGAGTCCGCTGCACCTCATAGTGAACAGGACGACGACCATCGCCAGCGTGCAGGAAGTAGCCGTGCAGTGAGTTGACCTCGCGCCCCTCAACGGTCCTGCCCGCAGCCACCACAGATTGTCCGACGAGCTGACCACCAAACAAGTGCTGGATCATTCCCGAGGAGGACCCGACAAAAGCGTCGCTTCCTTTCGGTTCGACATTGAGAAGATCCAACAACGACGCCACGCAATACCTCTGTTCCTTGAGTCACTCGATTCTCAGCGGGAGGACCGCCGCGAGGCTGCGATCAGACTCCGAGTCGGTCCGCCAGTTCTAGCCAAGTGTCAGTCGTCGAACCGAGCAACAATTCGGTGGACTTGGCCTTGCGGTAGTACAGCTGTGCGTCATGATCCCAGGTGAAGCCGATACCACCGTGGACCTGCACAGTCCAGGAAGCAGTGAAAGCAAAGCCAGCTGCCGCAGTCGCCTTAGCCACGAGCGCGGCGGTCGGGAACTCATCCTGTCCTTCAGCGCCGACGTACGCCGCATACCAGGTAGCAGCACGTGCGGTGTCCAACTCAACTGCCATCTCGGAAAGACGGTGCTTGATTCCCTGGAACGAGCCGATCGCGCGACTGAACTGGTTACGAACCTTGGCGTATTCAACCGCCATGGTCATCGAGGCCTCCATCGCACCGACCATTTCTGCAGCAAGAAGCGTTGCAGCCACGTCGAGCACATGCGAGATGCGGTCCCAGCTACCCGGCTCGCCGAGAGCAGTCGCCGAAACATTGTCTAGTTCGAGCGTCGCCATGGGACGCGTCAGGTCAAGTGTCGTCTGCTTCGTGCGAGTGAGGCCCGATGCATCGCCGTCAACGATATACAGTCCGTACTGATCTCCGGACTTCGCGACCACGATGACCTTGTCCGCCGTGTGGCCGTCGATGACGAACGACTTCGTACCGCTCAGGGTGGCGGTTTCTCCACTTCCGACCGCAACCATCTCGACGCCGTCCGGTCCCCAGTTGCCGGAAGGCTCGGTGAGGGCTGTCGTCAGGGTGACTTCGCCTGCAGCGATGCTCGGGAGCAGCTCCTGCTTCTGCGTCTCCGAGCCAAACGTCAGGATCGGAACCACACCGAACGCCGTGGTTGCAAAGAACGGCGAAGGGACGATGCCGCGGCCGAGCTCCTCCATGACGATCATGGCCTCCACCAGTGTTGCCCCTGCGCCGTCGTACTCTTCGGGCACCAGCAACGCGGGCAGGCCCGCCTGTTCGGCGAACTGCTTCCACAAGCCCTCATCCCATCCGGCCTCGGTCTTGACGACCTCCCGGACACTCTTGATCGGAGAGCGATCGGAGATCATCCGCCGCAGGCTCTTCTGGAACTCCAGCTGCTCGTCACTAAGTTCGAACTGCATCTACTACAACTCTCTCTACTCGGGATGTTGCGGCCACGACGAGCCGCGACTTGCTAGCGCGCGAGGACTCCGGTCGCCCACGCCTGGACTTTGACGTCGGTGCCATCTTCATTGGTGACGGTGATCTTGGCCTTGACTGCGGTGCCGTCCGGCCCGGGTTCCACCTCAGTCAATTCGCCCTGAATCTTCAGCACTTCGCCGGGCCACACCTGGCTGCGAAAACGCGTTCCGAAACTTGTCAGATTCTTCAGACCGATCCAGTCAGATGCCAGCCGTGACGACAGGCCCCCTTGGAACAGGCCCATCGCGAATACCGACGGAAGCCCGATGGACAATGCCCAGGCCTCATCGTGGTGGATGGGGTTGAAGTCGCCACCCGCACCGGCGTACTTGACGATGTCAGTACGAGTGATCGGCCCAACAGTATAAACGGGAGAGGTCAATCCAACCACTGCTTCAGCTGCCCTCAACGGCTTCATTGTCTCATTGCTCATTTTTCGCCGCCTCCGACGACAGCGGCCGTCTCAATGACTGTCGACTCTTCAGTAACAACAGGCTGCCCGTTCTGGTCCCGATACTCGGTCCCCAGCTTGACGAAGGTCATCACGCCGCCGCGACCACCGGGCTTTTGCTCCACGCTTACTACCTTGGTCTCGCCGGTGAGGACATCACCCACCACGGGTGTCCGGTGAAAGGTCCACTGCTGCTCGCCGTGGAGAACCCTGGCCAAGTCCAGCCCGAGCGACGAGAACGTACCGTCGCCCTCCTGAAAGTGCGCAGCGACCACAGTGTATGTCGGCGGGGCTGGAATTGCCGAAAACCCAGCCTTCGCGGCCGCAGCAGAGTCCCGATAGACAGGATTGGGGTCTTGGATGCTCTTGGCGAACTCGCGCACCTTGCCCGCCTCAATAGGAAACGTCACTGTTCCCAGGACCTTTCCGACCAATTCGTTGCCATGCTCCATTTAGTAATATCTCCACTCTGAGTTGTGACTTCACGCTAGTCGTACTTGAACTGGCCAGTCAAGTACGCCAGCCTGCGCTCAGCGGCGAGACCTTCGCGGAGTGGCAACTCACGGGCGGCCTTGGCCGCCTTCAGTGCGGCGCGCACCGCAACCCGGGGCAACGCGGCCAGGCGACGTGCGTAAGACAACGCCTTTTCGTCCACGTCGGCCCCCTCCGGGAGCACTTCATCGATGATGCCCAGGATCTGCGCCTGTACGGCGTCGATTGGTTCGCCCGCCATGATGAAGGGAAGCGCTTTCGATGGCGTCACCCACGCGCTGATGGAGCGGGTGCCACCGGCCGCTGGCAGCATCCCGAGCTTGCTTTCCGGCAGACCCACTCTCGTACCGTGAGCGGCAATGCGCAGATCACAGAGCAGTGCCATCTCCAGCCCAGACCCTAGCGCGTAGCCGTGCAACGCGACGACCTTCGGCACCGGCAGCGTCCACAAGAGGTACCACGGGTCGCGATCCCACCGAATACGACGAGCCTCGAAGATGGACTCCGCGTTGCCGAACTCGCCGATGTCTGCCCCGGCCGAGAAATGGGCACCCTCTGCGCGAAGTACAAGCGCACCGAGCTCGGGAAAATCACGCACGGCACTAAAGGCCTCGATAAGTGCGTCACGCATCCGCAGGTTCACCACGTTGAGCTTCTCCGGCCGGGACAGCACAATCTCGGCTACCCCGTCCTCTCCGAATTGCACGCGAACAACCTCGTCGATTTCGCCCATGTGTTCGAACATACCTATTCCACCTCACGCCGATACGAAAGGCGAAGCGGGGTGACGTAGGGATACCCCGGCCACGGGCAGTTCCACGGCGCGAGCCTTATGCGCCTCCGCAAGCTCCGCCACCCGCGGTACCGGGTCGGCTCGAAGAAGTGCACCGTGATCACGATCGGCCGGAAGAGCGTCAACCGCATCCATAAGGCTCGCCGTCAGTATCGGAGCCTGCGGTTGCTGCGCCGCGGAGTACAACGCGACTACCGACGCCAAGGCTGCGGCAATGCCTCCGAGTCCATCGACATACGCTGTGGCCGCAGGTATTGGCTCATCGGATCCGGCAGGCCACGCCAACCCGCTCATGGCATGAACCTGCGTGCCGTAAGCCACCCAATCACGCGAAGGCCCTCTCGAGAAGGCCGGGAGATGCACTATCGCTGGTCCATGACCGGACTCGCTCTGGTCGTCGATCCCCAGATTCTCCCGAGCGCGGCGGGACAGGCTATCCACTCGAAGATCTGCCTGCGCACAAGCGAGTGCGAACGCTTCTCGGTCATCCTTGACCCGAAGATCGAGATTCGCACGCTCTTTCCCAGCCGCCAGGGATATGAACATCGCCGACCGATCATTCACGCCCGGTTCTAGTATTCCTCCCGGGTAGATCCCTCCGCCGTGCGGCGCCCGCATCCCATCCGGCCGGGCATCGGATTCCACGGATACGACTGAGGCGCCGAGCTGGGCGAGCAGCCATGTGCACAGCGGGCCTGCCCACATCGCCGTGACATCCACCACTTTGACCCCAGCCAGGGCCTGTGTGGCGGCAAGAGGTTCCTCGGACTGGCGAGCACCACTATGGAACTGTTCTCGGCGACTTGCTCGACGAAGGCTCCAATGCTGAACGGCCTGCGCCCTGCGATACGGAACAACGGGTAAGCGCCACTCCTGCGCCGCGGCACTGAGTTCTTCGGCATCCGTGAACGAGTCGGTTTCGAGCAGGAGCGTGAACAGATCAGCATCGCCAGGTGCTCCGAGTTCCGTCGCGGCCCATCCCTCGCCAACACGCAGCGGCGTCACCCGGACCGGTGGTGGTGCCGAATACCAGTGCGCCAACACCAGCGGCTGCAAGAGCAAGATCGCGACTGAGTCCACATCCACGGTCACGCTTCCGCCCACGCGGGCTGCTGCTAGTGCACCCAATGCGAGAAGGCTTGCGGCTGCGCGAGTCGGTGCAGCCGTGGGGAGCCCCGGGCAGGGGAGCACCGGTCCACTCATCCGCGCGCTGGCGGGAAAGCAACCTCGCCCCGACACGGTAACGCTCGCGTGCCTCGAACTCTCGCCAGAGGACCGAACAGAGGCGCCGTATCGTGAAAGCAGATACGCAGCGTCGGTGGCGACCCCAACGTCACCCTCGACGCGGACATCCACGCCGTCGAGCGGCCCCATCACGCGTTCCGGAAGCTCGCCGCTCGCTTGCCCAAGAAAGCGGCTATGCCCTCCGCGCGATCTCGTGAAGTCTGAAGCAAGGTATTCAGGTCGGCTTCGAGGGCGAGGCCCTCCCGCAGACGGAGTTCGGACCCGTCGCGAACCGCCTCCTTGGCATATTCCAATGCGAGCGGCGCGCGGGTCAGCCATTCAGCTGTGTACTCCGCCGCCCTCCCGAGGGGCGTGTCAACAACTTCGTGCACGAGGCCCTGATGGAGAGCGTCCGAGGCCACCACCGGCTCGCCGAACAGGATCATGCGAAGCGCGGCAGCCTGACCGATCACGCGAGGCAACCGCTGGGTCCCCCCCCAGCACGGCAACCTCCCCTGAGAAACCTCGGAGAGCCGAAAGCGTGCATCGGGGGTCGCCAGCCTCACGTCAGCCGCCAGCGCCAACTCCAGACCCGCAGACTCGACACGGCCGTTCAGTACCGCCACGACAGGGACACGCAAGCCAGCCAAGAGATCCGCCGGCGTCGCGCTGTAGGACCGTTGCATGATCAGCTCGTCGTCGATACCTACGCAGAAGTCTGCCGACTCGGAGCGCAGCACCACCGCGCGCAATTCTCTGTCCTCGGCGTATTCGCCAAGCAGGTCAACCAATTCAGCGCACTGTCGCGCGGTCATCACTGCATCACCGAGCGCGATGTCGAGTACACCGTCCCGCAGATACGTCTGGACCCGCTCCCTGCGCATGGCCCCCTCATTCGTCGTCGATCAGCCTAATCAAGCATCGTATGCGAATCGATCTGTTGTGGAGTTGAGCCGGTCGCCTGTCGCCGCGGGCGTTCACGCCGGCCCCCTCTGTGTCAGCCTTGGATGAGCCACCCGGATAGTCCGGATCAGTGGCGTGAGGGCGGGGAGGAGTTCCCCTGATGGAAGCGATGATCGCGCCCGTGCCGGTCTCGGTGCAGGCTGGGCCGATGGACGTGCCCGATCCGCAGGTGCCCGAGCGGGCGACGCGGCGGACCTACACGGCGAAGTACAAGCGTGACGTCCTGGCCGAGTACGACGCCTGCGACCGGGCGGGCAAAGGCGCGCTGCTGCGCCGCGAGGGTCTGTATACATCGTTGATCACCGCGTGGCGGGAGCAACGCGACCGTGGCGCGCTCGAGGCGCTTGCCCGCCCGGCGGGCGCCCCGCCGGCGTCGGCGGTCGAGAAGGAAGCGGCCCGGCTCCGGCGCGAGAACGCCCGCTTGAGCGCCGACCTGGAGAAAGCGAGGCAGGTGATCGAGATCCAGGGAAAACTCTCGGCGCTGTTGGAGCAGTTCTCGACCGACAGCAGCACGAACAAGCCCGAGCGATGATCGACGAGACGATCACCGAGCTCACCCCCCTTGATCGGCGTTCGCGCCGCCTGCGTGGCCGTCGGCCGGTCCCGAGCCACGCACTACCGGCACCACCGCAAGTCGGCCGCCCCAGCCCGTGCTCCTCGTCCTGCGCCCAGGCGGCAGCCGCGCGCTCTGACTCCGGACGAGGAAGCGCAGGTGTTGGAGGTTCTGCATTCGGAACGGTTCGTGGACATGGCCCCGGCCGAGATCCACGCCGTCCTACTCGATGAGGGCACCTACCTCTGCTCGGTCTCGACGATGTACCGGCTCCTGGCCCGCCGCGGTGAGGTCCGTGAACGCCGCCGCCAAGCCGTCCATCCCGCCCGGGCGAAGCCAGAGCTGATCGCGATCGCTCCGAACCAGGTCTGGTCCTGGGACATCGAGCGCCACGAGGCGTTCCTGAACCTTGCGGTGGTGAAAGGACACCGCTCCATGCCTGCCGCAGCAGGCGTGTGATAGCTGGAGGACGATCCGCCGCGTTGGCGTGAGCGTGGTGGGTGGAGCAGTCCTCGACAACGACGAGTCGCATTAGTACTGCCAGATGGTGCGGGCTCGGCTAGCGAGACGGAGAGGTATACGGATAGGAACCAGTGGCTGAACGCCCCTCAATTGAAGACCACCGACTCTAATCTGGCGGATTTGGGTCGGGTTGCATCGCGCACCCTCATTGCTTCGGCGGTGAGGGGAACTCCTGGGCTGGGTGATGTCGCCGGCCGGGAGGCCATGGTGAAGGCCTGCGGCGTAGCCATGGCGAAGATGCTGGGGCATAACTGGGTGCCGATCCCGTCGAAGGGTTCGGGAGTGAACGTGGGAACCATCCCGGTTCCGCCGGAGGACCGTCGTCGCCAGCGACGAATCCGACGGCTGAGCGCATGGCCAGCTGATCGGGCCGGGGTGGGGCGGAGGACCCGTAGTAGTCCGAGACCGGGAAAGCCGGTCGCATGGCGAAGGGGTCCAGTGTGATCGCAGTTGACGGAAACAGAAAGGGAGACACAACCGTGAACACGGGTGTTCCGTGGCCTGCCGACGCATCGGAGGCGTGGGCGCGGGTACTGACTATGCAGACGAAACTGCACCGATGGGCGACGGGCGAACCTGCTCGTCGTTTCGATGATCTGTTCAACCTGGTCTATGACCCCGCGTTCCTCGTTGCGGCGTGGAACCGGGTGCAGGGCAACAAGGGGGGCCGCACCGCCGGAGTTGATGGGATCGCACCGCGATCCATCACCCCGGACCGAGTGTCAGGGATGCTCACCGATCTGCGCGAGAGCGTCAAGAACGGTCAGTTCGTCCCGGAACGGGTGCGTCAGAAGTCGATCCCGAAAGCGAACGGCAAGGTCCGCAAGCTGGGGATTCCGACGATGACGGACCGGATCGTTCAAGCCTCACTGAAGCTGGTGCTGGAGCCGATTTTCGAGGCGGACTTTGTGCCGTCCTCGTATGGGTTCCGGCCGCGCCGTCGGGCGCAGGACGCGATCGCGGAGATCCACTTCTACGCCTCACGCGGTTACGTGCAGGTATTCGAAGCGGACATCACCGCGTGTTTCGATGAGATCGACCACGACGCGCTCATGCAGCGCGTCCGGGCACGGGTCGTTGATAAGCGTGTGTTGCGGCTGATTCGCGGGTTCCTGAAAGCGGGTGTCCTCAGTGAGGACGGCGTAAACAGGGACACCTTCACCGGCACCCCGCAAGGCGGGATTCTGTCGCCGTTGTTGGCGAACATCGCCCTGTCCGTGGTGGACGAGCACTTCCAACGCAAGTGGGACGCGCTCGGGCCGCAATGGTCGCGCACGAAACATCAACGCGCCGGGGGCGCGACGATGAAGCTGGTCCGCTACGCGGACGACTTCGTCGTCCTCGTCCGCGGCACCCGCGAGGATGCCGAAGCGCTCTCTGGGACGAAGTCGCCAGTGTGCTCGACCCGATGGGCTTGCGCCTCTCGGTCGAGAAGACGATGGTCACGCACATAGACACCGGGTTCGACTTCCTCGGGTGGCGCATCCAGCGCCGCCGGATCAGAGGTCATGGCGGGAAAACGGCGATCTACACCTATCCCTCAAGGAAGTCGTTGGCTTCCGTCAAGGACAAAGTGCGATTGCTCACCCGCCGGGCATCTCATCGAACGCTCGCAGACCTGCTCCGCCGGTTGAACCCGGCGCTGCGGGGCTGGTGCACATACTTTCAGCACGGCGTCGTGAAACACCTCTTCAGTTACATCGATCACTTCGCCTTCTGGCGGATCGTCGGCTGGCTGAAGAAACGGCACCCGAAACTGAATATGCGCACCCTGGTGCGTCGCCATCTGCCCGGTTGGCAGATACGCGACCAAGGAGTCGAGTTCTTCCGATGCCAGCAGGTCACAGTGGCCCGCTACCGGTATCGCGGAACCCGCATCCCCACACCATGGACGAGCACGGCATCGGCATGATCACACGGAGAGCCGGATGCTCAGGAATGGGCACGTCCGGTTCGGAGGGCGGCCAGCAGAAACCCACCAGTTCAAAGACTGGCAGGGCGCTGCTGGCCGACCCTACACCAAGCTGCACGGGCCGGTGAAGTGGTCGTACTTCTACCTGTACTCGATCATCGACATCTACTCCCGCTACATCGTGGGCTGGCTGGTCGCGACCCGCGAGTCCAAAGAGCTCGCCGAGCGGCTGCTCGCCGACACGATCCGCAAGCAGGCCGTGAACCGCGGTCGGTTGACGATCCACGCGGACAACGGCTCCTCGATGGCCTCGAAGCCGGTCGCGTTCCTGCTCGCGGACCTCGGGATCACGAAGACCCACTCGAGACCGCACGTGTCCAACGACAACCCGTACTCCGAAGCGCACTTCAAGACCCTGAAGTATCGACCCGAGTTCCCTGCCACGTTCGGCTCGATCGAGGACGCCCGCGCCTTCTGCGCCACGTTCTACGCCTGGTACAACACCGAGCACCGGCACTCCGGCATCGGCATGCACACGCCCACCGACCTGCACCACGGGACAGCCGTCGAGGTCCAGGCCCGACGCGCTCACGTCCTCACCAGCGCCTACGCCACCCACCCCGAGCGCTTCGTCCGCCACCACCCGACCCCGCTCGCCCTGCCGACCGCGGCCTGGATCAACAAGCCAGAACCAGTCCACTCAACAAACGAACCGAACAACTGACCCAACCGGGTTGACACCTTCCGGCCACGCCGACCCGAGCATCCCCAACTTCGAAATCGAAGAAAACCGGCCAACTACTCGACGCCGGACAGTGATGAGTCGGGACATAGGCGACAGATGAGTCGCGTCATGTATCGCTTTACTATTCGAGAGCCCTGGGCCATCAGCCCCAGCCCTGAACAGCGCCGGAGGGGCCGCGCTAGGAGCGCGAAAAGAGGTGGATCGGCAGCGCGAAAGCGAGCGCCTCGGCGACGATGCCGGCGAAGTACGTCACGGCCTCGGAACCCGGCACATAGTGAGCGACACCGAAGAGTGCCCAGCCCCCGAGGAAGAACACTCCCGCGACAATGAGCTTGATGATGACCATGGCTACACGGTAGCGCAGACCCGAGGAGACCCCGATGAACAGGCTCAATGTCGCGCGGCTCGCCGCTGCTGTCGCAGGAGGGCTCGCGGTCACCGTCCTCGCGGCATGCAGCAGTTCGGGCACGACCAGCTCGTCGCCCAGCAAGTCGAGCTCAGCCTCGGTCTCCACCTCGAGCGCCAGCGGACAGCGGGTCAAGCTCGTCTGGTGGCACGACGGCGACACCGAGCCTCTCAAGTCGTACTGGGCCGGCGTCGCCAAGGGCTTCGAGGCCATCCACCCCAACGTGACGATCGAGGTCGACGCCTTCCGGAGCGAAGACCTGCAGAACACTCGGATCCCGAACGCCCTCCGCGGCAGCAATCCGCCGGACCTCTTCCAGCAGTGGGGCGGCGGCCGCGAAGCCGACCAGGCCGCTGCGGGCAAGCTGCTCGACATCACCACCCGCGCCGCCGGCACCATCGCCTCGCTCGGCGGCGCCGTCGGCGGCTGGACGGTGGGCGGCAAGGTCTACGGCCTGCCCTGGGACATGGCGATCGAGGGCTTCTGGTACAACAAGGCCCTCTTCGCCCAAGCGGGCATCACCGGCACCCCGGCGACCTTCACCGATCTCGAAACCGACATCGCCAAGCTCAGGGCCATCGGCGTCGCGCCCATTTCGCTCGGCGCCAAGGACCAGTGGCCCGCTGCGCACTACTGGTTCAACTTCGCGCTGCGCGACTGCACAACCGCGATCATGCAGCAGGCGGCAGTCGACAAGACCTTCACCGACCCCTGCTTCGCGCAGGCCGGAACCGACCTCCAGGCCTTTCTCAAGACCAATCCGTTCCAGTCCGGATTCCTCGGAACGACCGCTCAGCAGGGCGCCTCGAGCTCGGCGGGCCTCCTGGCGACCGGCAAGGCCGCGATGGAGCTCATGGGCGCGTGGGAGCCGAGCGCCGTCGGGGGGCTGACCGCCGACAAGAAGATCCCGTCCTTCCTCGCCTGGTTCCCCTTTCCGACAACCACCGGCGGTAAGGGCGACCCGACCTCGGCCATGGGCGGCGGCGGCGGCTTCAGCTGCTCCTACACGGCACCGCCGGAGTGCGTCGAACTTCTCCAGTACATCGACAGCGAGAAGGTCCAGGAGGGACTTGCCGCGATCGGAGCCGGCATTCCGGCGCTGCCGTCGGCGGCATCCGCCCTCACCGACCCGAACCTCAAGGCGGTCGCCGCCGCCCAGGCGAACGTCAAGTACGTCCAGCTCTGGCTCGACGTCGCGTACGGCTCGAACGTCGGGGGCGCGCTCAACCAGAGCGTGACCAACCTGATGGCCGGCCAGGGCGACGCCGGAAGCATCGTGACCGCCATCACGCAGGCAGCCGCACAGGGCTAGCCCCCGGGGTCGGTCACATCGTCACCGCGGGCGGTGCCGTGCTTTCCCTGACCACCAGGTTGATCGCCAGGTCGAGACGCAGCGCGGTGGGCGGCACCCCCTCCGAGAGCCGGATCGCGAGACGGGCGGCCTCCTCCCCCATGCGCCGGAGAGGCTGATGGATCGTCGTGAGGCGCGGAGTCACCCACTGCGATAACGCGATGTCGTCGTAGCCAACCACCGAGAGATCCTCGGGGATCCGCAGCCCCTTTGCGCGGGCAGCGTCCATGACGCCGAGCGCCTGCAGGTCGCTGCCGGCGAAGATCGCCGTCGGCCGGTTCGGCAGCGAGAGCAGGTCCATGGCGTGGTCGTAACCGCCGCTGACGCGGAAGTTTCCGAAGCGGATCCACGCCGGATCGATTTCGAGCCCGGCCGACTTCATCGCCGAGCGGTAGCCGTCCACACGGGCGAACGAGCACATCATCTCCTCCATGCCGGTGATCGTCGCGATGCGCGTGTGTCCGAGGGCGATGAGGTGGCGTGTCGCAGTGAGGCCGCCCGACCAGTTCGCGGAGCCGACATAGGGAGCGTCCGCCGGCGGCTCGCCGGCCGGGTCGACGACGACGAACGGGATGCCCCTCGAGCGCAGCCGGTCGCGCTGCTCCCCGGGGATGTCGGAGAAGACGAGGACGATGCCGACCGGCCGGCGGCGCAGCACGCCCTCGATCCACATCGGGTCCGGCGAGCGGCGATCGCCGCTCACGGTGAGGACGACACTGAGACCGTGGTCTTTGGCGACGGCCTCGACGCCGCTGAGGAGTTCCATGGACCACAGCGGGTCGAGCTCGTGGAAGACGAGCTCGATGAACCCGCCCTTCGAGATGTCGCGGTTGCCACGGCGCTCGTAGCCGTGCTCCTCCAGCAGCTTCTCGATGCGCGCACGGGTCGGCGGGGAGACGTCCGCCCGCCCGTTGAGCACCTTCGAGATGGTCGCCAGCGAGACGCCCGCCAGTTGGGCGACATCGGCCAGCGTCACGCGATCCTGCGGCATGGATGGGATGCTACTCCGCAACTTTCGGGTTGTTTTCGACGGCATTCCGAATAGGCTTGGCGCTGTAATCAAATCGTTTCGAGTGCGCATCATGGTCGATGTGCAAGGGAGCACCTCATGACCCCCACCGCGGCCAACGCCGACAAGTTCACGTTCGGCCTCTGGACCGTCGGCTACAACGGCACCGACCCGTTCGGCGGTCCCACTCGGGCGCCCCTCGACGTCGTCCACGTCGTCGAGAAGCTCGCCGAGATCGGCGCCTACGGCCTCACCTTCCACGACGACGATCTCTTCGCCTTCGGCTCGACCGAGGCCGAGCGCCGGGCGCAGATCGACCGGCTCAAGGGCGCTCTCGCCGCCGCCGGTCTCACCGTCCCGATGGTGACCACGAACCTCTTCAGCCAGCCCGTGTTCAAGGACGGCGGTTTCACCTCGAACGACCGCGCGGTGCGCCGCTTCGCGGTGCGCAAGGTGCTGCGTCAGCTCGAGCTCGGCATCGAGCTCGGCGCCAAGACCCTCGTCATGTGGGGCGGGCGTGAGGGCGCCGAATACGACTCGGCCAAAGACATCCGCCTCGCCCTCGATCGGTACCGCGAAGCCGTGAACTTCCTCGGCGACTACGTGCTGTCGCAGGGCTGGGACATCCGCTTCGCCATCGAGCCCAAGCCGAACGAGCCGCGCGGTGACATCCTGTTGCCCACTGTCGGCCATGCGCTCGCCTTCATCAACGAGCTCGACCACCCCGAGCTCGTCGGCCTCAACCCCGAGGTCGGCCACGAGCAGATGGCGGGACTCAACTTCGCCAGCAGCATCGCCCAGGCGCTCTGGCACGGCAAGCTCTTCCACATCGACCTCAACGGCCAGCGCGGAATCAAGTACGACCAGGACCTCGTCTTCGGCCACGGCGACCTGCACAACGCCTTCGCGCTCGTCGACCTGCTCGAGAACGGCGGCCTGAACGGCGGCCCGGCCTACGACGGCCCACGCCACTTCGACTACAAACCCTCGCGCACCGAGGACGAGAACGGCGTGTGGGAGTCGGCCAAGGCCAACATCCGCACCTACCTTCTGCTCAAGGAACGCGCCGCCGCCTTCCGCGCCGACCCCGAAGTCAAGGATGCGCTCGCCACCGCCAAGCTCGACCAGCTCGCCCAGTCGACCTTCGCTCCCGGCGAGACAGCGGCCGACATCAAGGCCGACCGCACGGCGTGGGAGGACTTCGATGCCGCGTCCTACTTCAACGCCAAGGGCTTCGGCTTCGTGCGGCTGCAGCAATTGGCGACCGAGCACTTGCTGGGCGCGCGCGCGTAGGTCTCAGGGAGGCGCGGCCGTGCAGCGTTTCCGGCCTACGGCGATAGGCGCGGCGCATCGCGCCGCGAAAGGCGGCAGCCACACTACCGCGGAAGCCTCGAAAATGAAAGGCGCCGGTTGACCCTCGTAGCAGGAGTTGACTCCTCCACCCAGTCCAGCAAAGTCGTCATCCGCGACCTCGCGACCGGGGCGGTCATCCGCTCCGGTCGCGCCGCGCATCCGGATGGCACCGAGGTCGACCCGGCCGCGTGGTGGGCCGCACTGGGCGAGGCTCTCGCCGCGGCGGGCGGCCTCGACGACGTCACGGCGATCTCGGTCGCCGGCCAGCAGCACGGCATGGTCGTGCTCGATGCCGACGGCCGGGTCATCCGCCCGGCGCTGCTGTGGAATGACACGCGCTCAGCCGAGGCGGCTGCACAGCTCGCAGCAGAGATCGG
The DNA here is from genome assembly GCF_027352875.1 of Gryllotalpicola sp. NCBI lineage: Bacteria > Bacillati > Actinomycetota > Actinomycetes > Micrococcales > Microbacteriaceae > Gryllotalpicola > Gryllotalpicola sp. The sequence continues at coordinate 15,212 of NZ_DAIEII010000043.1, read as the reverse complement.
CGCCGCCGAGTACGCGCGCCGCGCCGGAAGCGTGCCGGTGGCCTCCTTCACCGCGACGAAGCTGCGCTGGCTGCGCGACAACGAGGAGGCGAACGCGGCGCGCGTCGCCGCCGTGGCGCTGCCGCACGACTGGCTGACATGGCGCCTGCTCGGCTACGGGCCGACAGGTGAGTCGGCGCTCGGGCCCGACCTCGCGGCGCTCACGACCGACCGGTCGGATGCCTCAGGCACCGCCTACTGGTCGCCAGCGACTGGTGACTACGACTTCGACCTCCTCGAGCGCGCGCTCGGCCGCCAGGACGTGGTGCTCCCCCGCGTACTCGGCCCCGCCGGGCCGGCCGGCCGCACGCTGGGCGGCGTGCTCGTCGGGCCTGGTGCGGGCGACAACGCCGGCGCGGCGCTCGGGCTCGGCGCAGCATCCGGCGACGTCGTCGTCTCGATCGGCACGAGCGGCACCGTCTTCGCCGTCGCTGACAAGAGCGCGCACGACGCCACCGGCGCCGTCGCGGGCTTCGCCGACGCGTCGGGCCACTTCCTCCCTCTCGTCGCGACGCTCAACGCGGCGCGCGTGCTCTCCTCCATCGCGGAGCTGCTGGGCGTCGGCTTCGACGAATTCGCCCGCCTCGCGCTCGCCGCCGAGCCCGGCGCGGGCGGTGCCGTGCTCGTCCCCTACTTCGAGGGCGAGCGCACCCCGAACCTCCCGCACGCGACGGCGTCATTCCACGGACTCACGATCGCCTCGACGACGCGCGCGAACGTGGCGCGCGCCGCGATCGAGGGCATGCTCTCGGGTCTCGGGGCGGGGCTGGATGCCGTGCGCGCCGTCGGCGTGCGCGAACGGCGCCTGCTGCTCATCGGTGGAGCCGCACAGAACCCGGCCGTGCAGGCGGTCACCGCGCAGGTCTTCGACGCGCCCGTCGTCGTTCCGGAACCCGGCGAGTACGCCGCCGACGGCGCCGCGGTGCAGGCCGCTTGGGCGCTCACCGGCGAGCGGCCCGCCTGGCCGGTCGCCACGGCGGCGATGCCCGCCCCCGACTTCCAGCCGGTGATCCGCGAGCAGTACGCCAGGTACCAAGCGATCGCGATCGCCGACGCCACCTCGGCCGAGTTCAGGGTTTCCCTGAACGGATCCGGGGCGACGACGACCCACAGCGGGCGAAGCTAGTGCGGCGTGGCAGCCGTCTCCGCCCGTCCTAAGGCCGCGTCGAGGAAGCCGAGCGTCTGCCGCCAGGCATCCGCCGCGGCATCCGGTACGTACGCATGGGCGTTGCTGTCGTTGAAGAAGGCGTGCCCCGCATTCTCGTAGACCGTCGCCTCGAAGTCGACACCCGCCGCCCGCATCTTCGCCTCGACCTCGGGCAGCGCGTCGATGAGCCGGGAGTCGTTGCGCCCGTAGAACGCGTGCACCGGGCAGGCGAATCCCGCATAGTCGGTTTCCTGGGGCGGCGCGCCGTAGTACGGCGCGGCCGCCTTGACGCGCGAATCGGCTGCGGCGAGCGCAAAGCTGTACGACCCCCCGAAGCAGTAACCGAGCACGGCGACGCGGCCATCGACGCCGGGCAGCAGCACGAGCGCATCGACGGTCTGCTTCAGGGCTGAGACCGCCCACTCGGCGTACTCGGGTACATTGACAGGCGCCATCTTCTCGCGCAGCAACGGCTGAAAGCGGGTGCGCTCCTCCTCGTCGGCGGATTCTCGCAGTCGCTGCAGGTCCTCGCCCACCTCCGGGGTGACCCCACCGCGGCTGAGGATGTCGGGCGCGATGACCTGGTATCCCTCGGCCGCGTAGCGGTCGGCGATGTCCTTGATGTGGTCGACGAGACCCCAGATCTCGTGGATGACGACGAGGCCGCCCTTGATGGCCGCGCCGTCCGCGGGCGAGACGAAGTAGCCGCTGAAGCCGAGGTCGCCGATATCGACAATCGTTCCGTGTAGTTCGCTCATACTCGCACTCTGGCACCGAGTTCCTTTGCCCGCGCTGCTTGAATGGGCGAGTGACCGATCTTGCGACCTCATTCCGGGCCGACCTGCCGTCGTGGGCGATCGAGCACCTCGCCACCGCTCCCGCGGCCTTCGACACCGACGAGGCCGCAATGGCGTTCTGCACCGATCTCGCCCGCCGCAATCAGCAGGCCGACACCGGCGGCCCCTTCGCGGCACTCGTGCTCGAGACCGCCACAGGAAGGCTCGTCTCCGCGGGCGTCAACCTCGTGCTCGCCTCGGGGCTGTCGAGCACGCACGCCGAGGTCGTCGCGCTGAGCCTCGCCCAGACCCGGCTCGGTCGCTGGGACCTCGGCGCCGCGGGGAATCCCGCTCACACCCTCCTCGTCAACTGGCGTCCCTGCGTGATGTGCGGCGGCGCGGCGCTGTGGTCGGGCGTCACCCGCATCGTCATCGCCGGCGATGGCCCTGAACTCGAAGTGCTCACCGGCTTCGACGAGGGCCCGGTCCACCCCGACTGGATCGCCGAGATGGCAAGGCGCGGTATCGCGGTCGAGGTCGGCGTGGGGCGGGATGCCGCGATCGAGGTATTCCGCGAGTACGGCGCGCGTACCGATGCCGTCGTCTACAACGCCCGCGGCACGAGTCGTACCGACTAGTAGGCACCGACCGCCAGCGCGACGAGCAGCACGTTGAGCGCGACGACCAGGACGGTGGCGATCCGCGCCCCCGCGCGCGTCCACCACGCATCGACCTGGTCGCCCATCACGCGCCTCGACCCGGTGAGCAGCACCAGCGGCACGAGCGCGAACGGGATGCCGATGGAGAGCACCACCTGGCTGATGACGAGCGCCTCAGTCGGGTCGACCCCGATAGCGAGCACGATGAGCGCCGGGATGAGCGTCACGATGCGCCGCACGATGAGCGGCACCTTCACTTTGAGCAATCCCGCCATGACGACCGCGCCGGCATAGGAGCCCACCGACGACGAGGCGAGCCCCGAGGCGAGCAGACCGATGCCGAAGAGAATGCCGATCGCGGGCCCGAGGTGCGTGACGATCGCGGCCTGGGCGCCGGCGATGGTGTCGGTGCCCGGCACACCGGCGAGGCTCGTCGCCGCGAGCACAAGCATCGCAATGTTGACGAGCCCCGCGATGATGAGCGCAATGAGCACGTCGACGCGGGTGGCGATGATGATGGGCCGGCGCTCCGAGGGCGCGACGATCCCGTGCCTGTCCCGCGCGAGCGCCGAATGCAGGTAAATGGCGTGCGGCATAACGGTCGCACCGAGCATCGAGGCCGCGAGCAGCACCGAGTCTGGGTTGGTGAAGCGGGGGACGAGCCCCGTCGCGGCATCGGCCCACGGTACCGGCCGCGCGAGCCCGCCCGCGACGAACCCGATCGCGATGACGGCGAGGAGCACCATGACCGCATACTCGAAGCGCTGCTGACTGCGCGACTGCAGCAGGAGCAGGGCAATGGATGCCGCCGCGACGATGATCCCGCCGGGCAGCAGTGGCAGCCCGAACAGCAGGTTGAGCGCGATCGCCCCGCCGAGCACCTCCGCGAGATCGGTTGCCGCGCCGACCGCCTCGGCCTGCACCCAGAACAGCAGCCGCCAGAGCCGAGGGAGCCGATCCCCGAGGAGCTCCGGCAGACTTCGGCCGGTTGCGATGCCGAGCTTCGCCGAGAGGTACTGCACGAGCATCGCGATAGCGTTCGCCAGTACGAGCACCCAGAGCAGCAGGAAGCCGTGCCGCGAGCCGGCGGAGATGTTGACGGCGACGTTGCCGGGGTCGACATAGGCTATCGAGGCGACGAACGCGGGCCCGAGCAGCCTGAGCGTACGCGCCCAGGTGCGCCGCTCAGTCGCCGGGGGTGCCACCAGACATTTCTACCTGCTGCTCATAGAGCGCCGCGTACGTGCCGCCCGCGGCGAGCAGTTGGACGTGATTGCCGCGCTCGACGATGCGCCCGCCTGCGACGACGAAGATGGTGTCGGCGCCGACGATCGTCGAGAGCCGGTGCGCGATCGCGATGGTGGTGCGGCCGGTGGCCGCCGAGTCGAGCGCCTGCTGCACGACCCGCTCCGAGATGGTGTCGAGGGCGCTCGTCGCCTCGTCGAGGATGAGCACCTCGGGGTCCTTGAGCAGCACGCGCGCGATGGCGACGCGCTGCTTCTCGCCGCCGGAAAGCCGGTAGCCGCGCTCGCCGACGACGGTGTCGTAGCCGTCCGGGAAGCCGGTGATCGTGTCGTGGATGTTCGCCTGGCGGCAGGCGTTCTCGAGTTCGTCGAGCGTGGCGTCGGCCTTCGCGTAGCGCAGGTTCTCGGCGATGGTGGCGTGGAAGAGGTAGGTCTCCTGGCTGACGATCCCGATGTGCGCGACGAGGGATTCGTGCTGCAACTCGCGCACATCGCGACCGGCGAAGCGCACGGCGCCGCCCGACGCCTCATAGAACCGCGGGATGAGGTAGGACACGGTCGTCTTGCCGGCCCCGGACGGCCCGACGAAGGCGGCGAAGGTGCCCGGCTCGATCGAGAACGACACGTCCTGGAGGGTCGGATGCTCGTCGCCGCGCGCGTCGGGGTAGCGGAACGTCACCGCGTCGAACTCGACGGCGGGAGGGGAGTACGTCGGTCGAGCGCCCGCCGCGCCCGGCCGATGGAGGCCGAGAGCCTGGGCGTCCACCTCGACCGCGTCCGGCGCATCCGCGATTGCCGGCTTCAGATCGAGGTACTCGAAAATGCGCGCGAAGAGGGCGCTCGACGTCTGCAGGTCGAGCGCGACGCGCAGCAGCCCGATGACCGGAAAAAGCAGCCTCGCCTGCACGGTCGTGAAGGCGACGATGGTGCCCGCGCTGATACCGGCGAGGCCGCCGATGAGCAGCCATCCTGCGACAAGATAGACGACCACCGGGATCGCCGAGATAATGACCTGCACGAGCGCGAAGAACCACTGCCCACTCATCGCCTGCCGCACCTGAAGGCCGACCTGGTTCCGGTTCTCGTCGCTGTAGCGCAGTGTCTCGGCTCGTTGCCGGTTGAACGCCTTGGCGAGCAGGATGCCGCTCACCGAAAGGGTCTCCTGCGTGATCGACGTCATCTCCGAGAGGGATTCTTGCGTCGCGGCGGCGATCTTCGCCCGCACCTGCCCGACGCGGCGCTGCACGATGGCGAGCACCGGGGTGAGCACGATGGCGACGAGGGTGAGCTGCCAGTCGAGCACGAACATCGCGACCAGCGCGGCGACGACGTTGACGATGTTGCCGAACACGCTCGAGATCGTGTTGGTCAGGGCGTTGGCGACGCCACCGACGTCGTTCTGCAGCCGCGACTGGATGACACCGGTCTTGGTCTTGGTGAAGAAGCTGAGCTCCATCGCTTGCAGGCGCGTGAAGAGCCTCACCCGCAGCTCGCCCATGACCTCGTTGCCGACGCGGGCGGTGAGGTAGCTCTGCCAGACCCCGAGCAGCGCGGATCCGACGTAGAGCAGCATCATCGCGACGCAGAGCCAGACGAGCAGGTCGAAGCGGACGCCGCCCGGAGCGAAGAGCGCGTCATCGAAGAGATTCCTGATGAGCAGCGGCGGGATGACGGTGAGTCCGGCGCCCGCGAGCACGAGGACGAGGGTGAGGATGAGCGGGCCGGTGTAGGGCTTGAAGAGCGCCGCGATGCGCTGCACGAGGTGTTCGATCCTGGGCGCCGCCGCGTTGAGCACCTTCTGGTCCTCGATGATCGTGCCGTTCCGCCCGCCGCTGCGTCCCGTGCCGCCCATGCCGCGCACCCCCTGCCCCCGGCTCGCGCCCGCGGAGTGGTTGCTCGGCAGATTGCCCATCATGCTCATCGTCTTGAGCCTAGGCCGCCGCCCGTCGATCGACGGGCGGCCGCCGAGGGCGGAGACCTCCGGTGCAGACTGCAGGCTCCGCTGCGAGAACCGTCAGTCCGCGTCGCCGATCGCGATGGACTCCGCGACCTCCAGGACGTTCTCCTCGACGCCGTCCGCACGGCGCAGCGCCTTGCGTCCGAAGGTGACGATGAGGGTCGCGATGACGAGCACGACGACGCCGAAATAGAACGGCGCGGCGGTCGTGCCGAAGAGCGTGGCGAGCCAGGATGCCAGCGGCGGGGCCACTGCGCCGCCGAGGAAGCGCACGCCTGAGTACGCGCTCGAGGCCACCGGGCGCGGCAGGTCCGTCGCCTCCATCGACAACTCGGTGAGGACGGTGTTGAGAATGCCGAGGAAGAGCCCGCCGACGATGACGAGCACGATGACCGCCACGAGGCTGGTGTGCAGGATGGCGGCGAGCAACTCCGTCGCTGCGAGCGCCGGAATGATGATGAGCAGCACGCTGGTGCGGCGTATCCGCGCGGTAAGGAGCGGCGCCACGAACACCGAGGTGAGGGCGAGGGCGACGCCCCAGCCGAAGAAGATGTAGCCGAGGGTCCTCGCATCCGAGACGCCGAGCGGCACGATCGCGAACGGGGTCCATGCCAGCAGCACGAAGAAGCCCATGTTGTAGAAGAAGGCGGTCGCGGCCATCACGGCGAGGCCTGGTTTCGCCAGCCCGCGGAACGGGGCCGCGAGGCTGGTCGGCACCGGTTTCGGCGCATCCTTCGGCACGCGCAGCACGGTGAAGATCACGACGAATCCGATCGCCATGAGCACGGCGGTGCCAAAGAACGGGCCGCGCCAGGAGATGCCGCCGAGCAGGCCGCCGACGAGCGGGCCGATGGCGAGGCCGACACCGAGTGCGGCTTCGTAGAGCACGATGGCGCTCGCCACCCCGCCCGAGGCGGCCCCGATGATCGAGGCGAGTGCGGTCGAGATGAAGAGCGCGTTGCCGAGACCCCAGCCGGCGCGGAATCCGATGATCCCGCCGACGCTCCCGCTGGCGCCCGCGAGGGCGGCGAAGATGACGATGACCGTGAGGCCCAGGAGCAGGGTGTTCTTGGCGCCGATGCGGCTGGACAGCCAACTCGTGAAGAACATCGCCGCGCCGGTGACCAGCAGGTAGGTCGTGAAGAGCAACTCGGTCTGCGTGGGCGTCGCTTTCAGCGAGGACGCGATCGCCGGCAGGATCGGGTCGACGAGGCCAATGCCCATGAACGACACCACCGCCGCGAAGGCGATCGCCCACACCGCGATCGGCTGCTTGAGGATGCTTCCCGACTCAGTTCCACCATGTGCCATGGAGAGTATTTTACATAGGCTAACTATCTCTGCGCAAAACATTCCGGAGACACCGAAGAGGGACACCGCGTTCGCGGTGTCCCTCTTCGGTGCCCGGCGAGCCGGACGGGAACTACTTGAGGGTGACGGTAGCGCCGGCCTCTTCGAGAGCGGCCTTGGCCTTCTCCGCGGTCTCCTTGTTGGCGCCCTCGAGGACGGCCTTCGGAGCACCGTCGACGACGGCCTTCGCTTCGCCGAGACCGAGCGAGGTCAGTTCGCGAACGACCTTGATGACCTGGATCTTCTGGGCGCCGGCGGCCTCGAGAACGACGTCGAACGAGTCCTTCTCCTCGACCTCCTCAGCGGCAGCGCCCGCACCACCGGCGGCCGGGGCCGCGACGGCGACGGGGGCAGCGGCGGTGACCTCGAAGGTCTCCTCGAACGCCTTGACGAACTCGCTCAGCTCGATGAGCGTGAGCTCCTTGAAAGCATCGAGCAGCTCAGCAGTCGACAGCTTTGCCATTTCTTCTTCTCCTTATTGGGATGGTTGATAACCCGCGATTAAGCGGACTGCTTCTCGCGCAGCGCGTCGACGGTGCGAATGGCCTTCGACAGCGGGGCGTTGAACAGGTATGCGGCACCGAACAGCGAGGCCTTGAAGGCGCCGGCCAGCTTGGCCAGAAGCACCTCACGGCTCTCGAGATCGGCGAGCTTGCTCACCTCGGCAGCGGACAGGGCGTTGCCATCGAAATAACCGCCCTTGACCACCAGGAGAGGGTTCGCCTTGGCGAAGTCGCGCAGACCCTTCGCGACGGCGACCGGGTCGCCGTGAACGAAAGCGATCGCGGAAGGGCCGGCGAGAGCGTCGTCGAGGATGCCCATGCCGGCCTGGTTGGCCGCGATCTTGGTAAGCGTGTTCTTCACCACGGCGTACGTCGCGTCTGCACTGATGTTCTTGCGGAGCTCCTTGAGCTTCGCAACAGACAGACCGCGGTATTCGGTCAGCAGAACGGCGGTCGAACTCTGGAACTTCTCGGTGAGCTCGGCAACCGCGGCTTCCTTCTCCGCCATGGCCACTCCTTACGATTTACAGATCCGAAGGCGGATGCCTCCGGCGAAGCCGGCCGCAGCGGTGGGCACGTCTCCCGTCCGCCCAACAAAAAAGCTCCGCACAGGGGCACGGAGCGAGGTCGCGATAGATCGCGGACTTTCTTCATGAACCTGCGCGGGCCGCCTCTGCTGAGGGCCTTGGTCCGGATGCACCGGAAACCTGCGGTCTTTGGCTTCGGTTAAAGGGTACGCGGCCCCACGGCATCCGCCAAATCACCGGGCGCCACCGGAACGCTGATCGTGAAGGCCGTCACCCCAGGTGCGGTCTCGACCGAGATCTCGCCGCCGTGCGCGTCGACGACTGCCTTCGCGATGGCGAGGCCGAGGCCGGTCGAGCCGGTCGCGCGCGAGCGCGAACTGTCGCCGCGGGCGAAGCGCTCGAAGAGCCGCGGTCGCAGCTCCTCAGGGATGCCGGGTCCGTCGTCCGCGACCACGATGACGGCGTGGTCGCCGTCCTGCCTGAGCGACGAAGTCACGACGGTGCCCGCGGGCGTGTGCACGCGCGCGTTCGCGAGCAGGTTGGCGACGGCCTGGTGCAGCTTCGCCCCGTCGCCGATGATCTCGACCGGCTCGTCCTCCGGAAGCTCGAGCTTCCACTCGTGGTCGGGGCCGGCCGCGTGGGCGTCCGAGACCGCGTTGATGAGCATCATTGTGAGGTCGACGTTCTCGTGCCGCAGCTCCTGGCCCTCGTCGAGGCGCGCGAGCATGAGCAGGTCCTCGACGATCGTCGTCATCCGCTTGGCCTCGGACTCGATGCGCGAGATGGAGCGGGCGAGATCCTCGGACAGCTCCTCGGGTGATCGGCGGGCGAGCTCCGAGTAGCCGCGGATGCTCGCGAGCGGGGTGCGCAGCTCGTGCGAGGCGTCCGAGACGAATTGCCGCACCTTCGCCTCACTCGCCTGCCGCACCTGGAGCGCGCCCGCGACATGACCCAGCATGGCGTTGAACGCGCTTCCCACCCGGCCGACCTCCGTGCGCGGGTCAGTGTCTTCGTCGGGAACGCGGATTCCCAGCGCGACGTCGCCGCGCTCGAGGGGGAGCCTCGAGACCTGCGTCGCGGTCGCGGCCACCCGCTCGAGGGGGCGCAGCGCGAGCCGGATGATGACGAGCCCCGCTGCCGCCGCGAGGATCCCCGCCCCGATGACCACGAGGAGCGTGATGACGGTGAGGCGCGCGGTCGTCGCCTGCGCCTCCCGTAGGGGCAGCGCCACGATGAGCGTGTCGTCATCCGTCAGCCGCTGGGCGACCGCGCGATAGGCACCGCCGACGTCCCAGCCGTTCGACTCGATGATCGAGATGGTGACGGTGCTCGGCACCCCGTTCGCAGGGAGCGTCGCAAGCGCCGCGGTGGACGCGGTGTCAATGGTGGACTGCGTATTGAACGGTTGCCCCGACGGAGCGGGACCCGAGGGTAGATAGGCGCCGCCCGACCACTGCCCGCCCTCGATGAGCCCGACGACAATGCCGGAAGGCTGGCCGGGCGCGCCGACGATAGCGCGCAGCGTCGGCGTCTGCCCGTTCTCGACGTAGCCAACAGCCGCCTGCAGGCTGGTCTGGCTCGCTGTGGCGAGCTGGACGTCGACCCGCTCGATGAGGTATCCGTCGAGGAGCGCAATACTCAGCGCGCCGACGAAGGCCCCCATCACGGCCACGATGGCGACGACGGCGACGACGAGCTTCCGCCGCAGCGGCCAGTGCCGAAATGGGTGCCCGAGCCAGCCTGGGATCCGAACCCGCGCCGCCTTCTCGGCCGGCTCCACCTGTTCGGTCATCATGGGCACCGAGGCTAGCGCGGCCCCCGATGCCTCTGCAGTCACTCCGTGGCCTTGACCATGTACCCGGCCCCACGGACCGTGTGGATCATCGGCGCGCGACCCGAGTCGATCTTCTTGCGCAGGTACGAGATGTAGAGCTCTACGACGCTCGAGGTACCGCCGAAGTCATAGCTCCACACCCGGTCGAGGATCTGTGCCTTGCTGAGTACTCGACGCGGGTTGCGCATGAGGTAGCGCAGCAGCTCGAACTCGGTCGCAGTGAGACTGATCTGCTCACCGGCCCGGGTCACCTCGTAGCTGTCCTCATCGAGGACGAGGTCTCCGACGACGATCCGCGGGTCGCTGACATCGCTGATGAGCGAGCGCGAGCGGCGCAGCAGCGAGCGCAGCCGCGCGACGAGCTCCTCGAGGCTGAACGGCTTCGTCACGTAGTCGTCGCCGCCGGCGGTGAGGCCCGCAACACGATCTTCCAGCGAGTCCTTCGCAGTGAGGAACAGCACCGGCACATCGGTGTGGCCTTCGCGGATGCGCTTCATGACCTGCAGCCCGTCGAAGTCAGGCAGCATCACGTCGAGAACGACGACATCCGGATTGAACTCGCGAGCTGCCAAGACGGCCTCATGACCCGTCGCGGCTGTGCGCACGTCCCAGCCCTCGTAGCGCAGCGCCATCTGCAACAGATCGGTGAGCGTGTTCTCATCGTCGACGACAAGGACACGGATGGCCGATCCGTCGGAATGCCGGAGATTGGCTGGGGCGAGGGCGGCAACGGTCTTAGAGCTCACTGTCCTTATTCTCAGGTGCGGATTTCAAGCCGCCTATGGCAAAGCTATGAACTAGCCGTGAGTCAGGCGGACATCCACTCTGCACGACGGCAACTCGATGATGCGCATCAGGACCAACCGCGCCAGAATCGCTTCGATGACAACCCTGCCCCCGCCCCGGTTCCCTGACCCGCGCGACGCTCCGACGCTCCGGTGGGGCATCATCGGCCCCGGCAACATCGCCGGCAAGTTCGTCGACTCCCTCCAGGCCAACTCCGACCAAGTGGCTGTCGCCGCCGCCTCCCGCTCGGCGTCACGCGCCAAGGCCTTCGCCTCCCGGTATGGCATCGAGCGCAGCTACGACTCGTACGCGGCGCTGCTCGCCGATCCCGACGTCGACGTCGCCTACATCGCGACGACCCATAACACCCATGAGGAGCTCGCGCTTCTCGCCATCGAGGCCAGTAAGCCCGTCCTCATCGAGAAGCCGATGGCGACGACCGCCGCAGGCGGTCAGCGGATCGCGGATGCCGCCCGCGCCGCAGGCGTCTTCGCGATGGAGGCGATGTGGACGCGCTACCTGCCTCACATCGACGTCATCCGCCAGCTCGTCGAAACGCATGCGCTCGGCGACGTCCGCATCGTGACCGCCGACTTCGGCATCGCCGTCCCGTTCGACACGGAGCATCGGCTCTACAACCCGACCACCGCCGGCGGCGCCCTGCTGGACCTCGGCGTCTACCCGGTTCAGTTCGCCCGCCTGGCGCTTCCGCAACTGCTGACCTCCGCGGCCGTCCATGCCTACGGAACCCTCGCCCGCAGCGGTGTCGACGAGACAGCAACGCTCGTCATCGAGACGGATGGCGATGCGCAAGCCATCCTGAACTGCAGCGTCGCCATCAAGACCCCGACCGTCGGTGCCATCAACGGCACGGCCGGGCGCATTGTGACCGGTGCGCCCTTTCACACCGCCGTGGACGTCACCTACTTCCCCGAAGACGGCGACCCGTCGACCTACCGCAGTCCAAAGTGGGCGCACGGCCCCGAGTCGCGCGGCATGGCGTTCGAGGCCGCCGCATTCGCGCGATATCTTGTGGACGGCCTCACGGATTCCCCGCTGTTCGCCCTCAACGAGGCGATCGCGAGTCTCCGCATCCTCGACGAGGCCCGCGCGCAACTCGGCGTGCGGACCGGATGACCGAAGAACCGCGGGCCTGCCTCGGCAGGTGTCACGAGATCGCAATGGCCACGTAATCCGCCCTCGTTAGTCTCATGCCTGCGCCGAGGTGCGGCGCCGTGACCGAGGGAGAGCGAATGGCCGGGGCGATGCGCGCTGCCGTCATCGACACTGTCGGAGATTCCGTTACCCCGCGTCTCGCCGAGATCCCCCGCCCGTTCCGCGTCAACGACGAGTTCGTCGTTGAAGTCGCGGCGGCCAGCATGAACCCCATCGACGTCAAGACGATGGCAGGACGAGGAGCCTCCGCGGCCATCGCAGCCTTCCCCGCCGTCCTCGGCTGCGACTTCAGCGGCGTCGTTCTCGAGTCGCCCTACGAGGGCCATCGCCTCCAGCCCGGAGACGCCGTCTACGGGATGCTCCCGGTCCCGCATTACAGCGGCAGCTTCGCGGAAATCGCGGCAGTGCCTGGTCTCGTCATCGCGCCGAAACCGGTCGGGTTGTCACATACCGACGCGGCGGCGGTGCCGCTCGCAGCACTCACCGCCTGGGGCGCAGTCGTCGAGCTGGCCAAAGCGCACCAGGGCCAACGGATGCTCATCCATGCCGGTTCCGGGGGCGTCGGCCACTTCGCCGTGCAGTTCGCCTCGTACTTCGGGGCGCACGTCATCGCAACGGGGTCCACCCGCAACCTGGAATGGCTCCACTCACTCGGCGCGGCCGAGGTCGTGGACTACACCGCGGCACGCTTCGAGGACGTCGTCAAGAATGTCGACGTCGTCATCGACCTCATCGGCAACACTGCTGACGACACCGGCACCCGTTCGCTCTCGACTCTGCGACGCGGCGGCCTCATCGTCAATGTCCCGTCGGGGAGCTGGCCGACACTTGCGGCGGATGCCAGCGAAGCCGGTGTGCGTGCAACGACGTTCCGGGTCGCGCCGGATGCCAAGACTCTTGCCATCATCACACGGCTGCTCGAGCAGGGTGAGATTCGAGTCCACGTCGAGCAGATCTTCGAGCTCGACGGTATTGCCGACGCCTTCGCCGCCATCGCGGGAGAGCACACGCGCGGCAAGCTGGTCGTCCGTGTCAAGCCCTAGATCCTCAAAGCGGCTCTTCGCAAATGAGGGTGTAGCGGCGGGTAGCGCGTCGCGGCTCGGGTAGGGGTCGAGGTCTTCCAGGATGGAGTTCTCACACTGTCCATCCGAAAGACCTCGACGTGCTCCGCGCTACCTTCGCGCCTGTTGACTTGACCACGTTCTGCCGCCTCGACGAGCTCGGCCTCGAAGCCGCCGGGCAGCGGCTCGAACCTGATCGTGCGGTGCTCGAGTGCCGGGTCGCAGAATCCGATCCGTGGTGCCGCAAATGCGGCGCCGAAGGCGTACCGCGGGACACGGTGACCCGGCGGCTCGCGCACGAGCCGTTCGGGCACCGACCGGCCACGCTGCTGGTTCGGGTGCGTCGGTATCGGTGCGTGGACTGCGGGCGGACGTGGCGGGAAGACACCAGCCGGGCTGCGGCGCCGCGAGCGAAGATCTCTCGAGGCGGAGTGGGGTGGGCGCTGGAGGGCATCGTCCTCGATCACCTCACCGTCACCCGCGTGGCCGCGGGGCTGGGCGTGTCGTGGCATACGGCCAACAGCGCGATCATCGCCGAGGGCAAACGCCGCCTGATCGATGACCCTCACCGGTTCGACGACGTCACGACGATCGGTGTTGACGAGCACGTCTGGCGACATACCCGGTTCGGGGACAAGTTCGTCACGGTGATCATCGACCTCACCCCGACCCGGGAGAAGACGGGCCCCGCACGGCTGTTGGACATGGTCGAGGGCCGCTCGAAGGCGGTGTTCCAGCAGTGGCTCATCGACCGCCCTCAGGCGTGGCGGGACGGCGTCGACGTCGTCGCGATGGACGGGTTCACCGGGTTCAAGACCGCCGCCGCCGAAGAGCTCCCCGACGCGGTGGCGGTGATGGATCCATTCCACGTCGTCCGCCTGGCCGGCGACGGCCTGGACCGGTGCCGGCAACGCGTTCAGCAGGCCACCCTCGGTCATCGCGGCCGCGCGGGCGACCCGCTCTACGGCGCCCGACGCACCCTTGCACACCGGCGCTGGGTTCCTCACCGAGAAGCAGCAAGCCCGGCTCGAGGCAGTGTTCCAGGTCGAGGAGCACGTCGAGGTCGAAGCGACCTGGGGTATCTACCAGCGCATCGTCGCCGCCTACCGACAACCCGACAAGACGAAGGGGAAGCAGGAGATGCAAGCCGTGATCGACGCGATCACCACCGGCGTTCCCGCCGCCCTCGCCGAGATCCGCAGCCTGGGCCGCACGCTCAAGCAACGCGCTGCGGACGTGCTCGCGTTCTTCGACCGGCCCGGCACCAGCAACGGCCCGACCGAGGCGATCAACGGGCGCCTCGAACACCTCCGTGGCTCCGCCCTCGGCTTCCGGAACCTCACAAACTACATAGCCCGCAGTCTGCTCGAGAGCGGAGGATTCAGACCACTCCTACACCCTCGTTTGCGATGAGCCCTCAAAGCGCCAGACCTCAAACCGCACCAGACCTTAAATGCAGAAGAGGCCATCCAGGTACTGGATGGCCTCTTCCGTAATGGATGTCCGGCGGTGTCCTACTCTCCCACAGGGTCGCCCCTGCAGTACCATCGGCGCTGAGAGCCTTAGCTTCCGGGTTCGGAATGTGACCGGGCGTTTCCCTCTCGCTATGGCCGCCGAAACTCTTTCGATCATTAAGATCAAGCTCCGACAAGCCCCCAGGCATAAAAGCCCTAGGGGCGTCTTGGTTGCCGACCGTAGATCGGGAACCACTCAGTGGACGCGAAACATCAAAAAAATGTAGTTGTAAACAAGTTGTTGGCTTATTAGTACCGGTCAGCTGCATGGGTCTTTCGTCCCCACTTCCACATCCGGCCTATCAACCCAGTCGTCTGGCTGGGAGCCTCTCCCCTTGCGGGATGGAAATCTCATCTTGAGGTCGGCTTCCCGCTTAGATGCTTTCAGCGGTTATCCATTCCGAACGTAGCTAATCAGCGGTGCTCCTGGCGGAACAACTGACACACCAGAGGTTCGTCCAACCCGGTCCTCTCGTACTAGGGTCAGCTTCTCTCAAATTTCCTGCGCGCGCAGCGGATAGGGACCGAACTGTCTCACGACGTTCTAAACCCAGCTCGCGTACCGCTTTAATGGGCGAACAGCCCAACCCTTGGGACCTACTCCAGCCCCAGGATGCGACGAGCCGACATCGAGGTGCC
>NZ_DAIEII010000015.1:0-23407 GCF_027352875.1 Gryllotalpicola sp. | reverse complement strand
CGCGAATACCTCCGGCGTGTTCAAGGGCTTCTACAAGGACAAGAACACAGGAGTCGGGAGGTTCGGTGGAGCGGGCGCAGATGCGCTCACGCGGATTTTAGAACCGATCCGCCTCGAGGTGCCGATCTTGAGTCGGGCAGTCTCCGAGCACGAGGTCTACCAGCGCGACGCTAACGAGCTTGTCGCCGACGCTAGCGACTTCGATCTGGTTTACATCGATCCGCCGTATAACCAGCACCCTTACGGATCGAACTATTTCATGCTGAACCTTCTCGTCGACTACGAGCGGCCCGAAGAGTTCAGTGAAGTGTCGGGTATTCCGGTGAACTGGAATCGCTCACGATACAACGTTCGCAAGGAGTCTCTGGGACTGCTTTCCCACCTGTTTCACGACACGAAAGCCAGGTTCCTGCTCGTCTCTTTCAACGCGGAGGGGTATGTCTCGACCGCTGACCTGCGCTCTGCGATGGAACAGCACGGACGAGTCGATGAGATTGTTATTCCCTACAACACCTTCCGAGGAAGTCGGAATCTGCGCGACCGGTCGATCCACGTGAACGAACATCTCTTCCTGCTCGACCGAGAAGGTTGACCCGCTGTGGCACAGAAAGCGCGGCTTCGCGAGAACCGGTACGGAACGGTCATCAACGTCACGTCATCGAAGCAAGAAGTCGAGCTCGGCAAGGCGTTCCTCGAAGCGAGCGAGGCGCTCATCGAGAAGTTCGGGCTCGTGCTGGCGCACCGTAAGAGCGTCCCGCTGAGCGAGATTGTCGGCGACCTGCGAGCAACGTTCCCGACGGTGGAGTTCGAAGACCCGCTGCCTAGATCTGCGATGAGCCCAGACGGAGGCATTCTCTCGACCCTGTCAGCCGACGGCGAGCAGGCATATCCCATCCTTATCACTGAGGTGAAGAACCAAGGAACTAACGATCTTCGGCTCTCTGAAGGCAAAGAGAAACAGGCGATGGGAAACGCCATCGAGCGACTTGGGAAGAACGTGATCGGGTTCCGCACCATGATGCTCGATGAGGGGATTGTTCTGTTCGTATGCTTCGGCTACGGCTATGACTTCCAAGACGGAAGCTCGATCCTGGACCGTGTTCGCACCATCGCCATGTTTGGCAAGCTCAATAAGGTCAACGTGGTCGGTGAAGGTGAAGACGGTCGTTTCAACCGTGGCAGCTTTTTCTTCCGTCGGGAGCCCTGGACTCGTCAGGAGATGGTTGACGTGATGACCGAGGTAGGCGTTCGGGCAATCAACTACTACTTCGCCAAGTACGGCGAGAGCGCCTTCAAGCGAGCCGCCTCGTAGTCCGACCAACAACCATCCACATCGCTACACTCCCCCTCACCGGAAGCCTTCTGAGGGGACCCCGGCGACCTTTCGATAGGATGCGCGCGTCCCGGGGCCCTGTCGGGGGTGCTCGCTACGCTGGTTACCGTGCGAAAAGCTCTGAGCGTCGTCTTCGCTCTCCTTCTCGTCGTTGGGGTCATCTATGTCGTCGGCTGGGGGCTTTGGATGCTGGGGACGTGGTTCCTCACCCTGCCTACGGAAACAATGACGCCCGTTGCGGCGCTGGTCGGGGTCCTTCTCGTACCGATCATCACCTACTTCACGAATCGGAGTTTAGAGCGGCGACGGTCTCTCGAAACTGCACTCCGCGAACACAAGACGAAGCTCTATGACGAGATGATGCGCGGTCTGATGAAGATGCTGAACTTACAGAAGAACGGGGGAATGCACGAGCCTGAGATGCTGCAGTTCTTCGCCGACCTCACCCCGCGGCTCATCACCTATGGCTCGCGCGGAGTGATTCAGGCCTGGAGTGGCTTCCGCAAAGTGTCCCGACACAAGCCTGGAGACGCGTCGGCGCTCATGCTCGCGTTCGAGGACCTTCTCAAAGCGATGCGGAAAGACCTCGGGCACACGGTGATCACCCAGCCCCAGGGCGAGCTGCTTGGCGTCTTTATCAACGATGTGGAGACTATCGTGAAGAAGTCACAGGCGAAGGCCGGAGCGGCCATTCACCAGTACCAGTGGAGCGGCTGCCAGGTGGGGTCGTGCTCCACCTTGCGACGCGCAAGCAGCCCACCGCCTACCTCACTCGGAACAGCCCGACCGTCTCGGACATAGAACTCGGCCACTTCCAAGAGCGGCGTGCGCGAGTTGAGTGCTGCCTCCCACCGCACTCCCCTGTCCCGGTCCACCCCCAGCACAAGAAGCACGCCCTCGGGCGTGTCTGGGTGCACAGCAACGGCTGCGCGGAACATAGGGTCTGGGTGATCGCCATACTCCAGCACACGCTCGACGGGTGTAGTCGGATCGCGGAGCATCCTGGCCGTCGCCAATCGCTTCCGGTGCGCGGCCATCTCGTTGCTGTCTATGACACAACGTATCGCGACCGTCGGGACTCTCAAACTCCTTCGGATCGGACGAGGCACCTGAACGAACAGCCGTCTGACCAGCCAATTTTCCGTTGTCCACCGGTGGTGCAATGTGCGTTAGGTACCAACCATGCCGATCGTGAGAGCCACGACGCGCCAGCTTACCGGGGGCGGTCCACGCCCCGCATGCGACGATCCGCGCCCCGCGTGCGACGATAGGTCGGTGCCCGGGCTCGACTTCACCGCCATCGACTTCGAGACGGCCAACTCGTCGAGTGCATCGGCGTGCTCGGTCGGCCTGGTCAAGGTGCGCGGCGGCGCGGTGGTGGATTCCGCCTACTGGCTCATCAAGCCGCCGCTCGGCCACGACGAGTTCCTGCCGTGGAACATCCGCATCCACGGCATCCACCCCGAGCAGGTGGCCGACGCATCGGGCTGGGTCGAGCAGTTCCCCGATCTGATCGCGTTCGGCGACGGCGACACGCTCGTCGCGCACAACGCGGGCTTCGACATGGGCGTGATCCGAGGCGGATGCGTCGCCACCGGCATCCCCGTGCCCGAGATCGACTACCTGTGCAGCCTCCAGGTCGCCAGGCGCACCTACCACCTCGACTCGTACCGCCTGCCCGTCGCGGCGATGGCCGCCGGGTTCGAGGACTTCGACCACCACAACGCCCTCGCCGACGCCGAGGCGTGCGCAGCGATCATCGTGCACGCCGCGACGCGGCACGGTGCCGACACGATCGGCGAGCTCGCCAAGGCCGCCGGCGTCAAGGTCAACGCGCTGCGGCCGGCCATCGCAGCCTAACCGCGCGCCGCGGGAGCGGTGTCGGAGGGTCGCGGGACACTGAAGACATGGACTTCGTGCTGCCCCTCGTCATCGGCATCTTCGTCGGTGCGGCGATCGGCGCGCTCCTCGCGCTGCTCGTGCGCCGGCCCAGGCCCGCGCCCGACGAAACGGCGCCGCTGCGCGAGCAGCTCGCCGCGGCACAGCGCGACGGAGCAGGCGCCGCGGCGACGGCGACGGTGCTGCGCGCCCAGATCGAGCAGCTGCAGGCCGAGATCGCGAAGCGCGACGAGCGCGACCGCGCCGACACGGCGGACGAGAGCAAGGTGCTGCAGGCGCTGGCGCCCGTGAAGGACGCGCTCGACACGATGCAGAAGAAGGTCGGCGACCTCGAGGTGCAGCGCAGCGCCCAGCACGGCCGCCTGGAAGAACAGCTGCGCACCGCGATCGACTCCGATCGGCAGCTCACGTCGATCACCCAGAACCTCGCGAGCGCTCTGCGCAACACCAGCGTGCGCGGCGCCTGGGGCGAGGTGCAGCTCAAGAACCTCGTCGAGGCCTCGGGAATGCTCGACCACGTCGACTTCGACACGCAGGTGAGCATCTCGGTCGACGGCGTGCCGCGCCGCCCCGACCTCGTCATCCACCTGCCCGGCGGCAAGAGCGTCGCAGTCGACTCGAAGGTGCCGCTGGACGCCTACCTCAAGGCCACCGACATCGACCCCGCGGCGACCGGGGCCGAGGGCGCACAGCGTGCCGGGCTGCTCAAGGACCACGCCAAGGTGCTCCGCGAGCACGTCGCCGCGCTGGGCGCCAAGAACTACTGGTCGGGCCTGCCCGCCTCGCCCGAGCTCACCATCGCCTTCGTGCCCTACGAGTCGGCGATCGCCGCGGCGATGTCGACGGACCCCGCGCTCCTCCGCGACGGGTTCAGCAGGAACGTCGCGATCGCCTCCCCCGTGACGCTCTGGTCGGTCCTCAAGGCGCTGGCCTTCTCGTGGCAGCAGGCGACGCTCACCGACGAGGCGGCAAAGCTCTTCGACCTCACGAAAGACCTCTATGCCCGGCTCACCGCCATGGCCGCGCATGTGGAGAAACTCGGCAGAAGCATCCACAGCACGGTCAACAACTACAACTCGTTCGTCGGCAGCCTCGAGCGCAACGTGCTGCCCAAGGCACGCGGCATCGGCGCGTTCCGCAAGGCCGAGCTCATCGCCGAGCCCTCCCCCATCGAGGAACCGGTGCGCGAGCTCGCCGCGCCGGAACTCGTGGATGCCGCCAACGCCGCCGATCTCGCGGACGCAGCCGAACTGGCCGAGGCCTTCCGCCTGGCCGCTCCGGCGGCGCTCACCGCGGGCGAGGCCGAGAGCGTTTCCGATGCGGAAACAATTCCCGAAATTGCGCCGCCGCTCGGCGAGGACACCGCCCCGGCGGCCCTCTAGAGTGAAATCCGTCACGTCGCTTTCAACGAGGAGATAGCTGTGCCCGTCGCAACCCCGGATCAGTACGCCGAACTGCTCGACAAGGCCAAGAGGGGCGGGTTCGCCTACCCGGCGTTCAACGTCTCGTCCTCGCAGACGATCAACGCCGTGCTGCAAGGCCTCACCGAGGCGGGCTCGGACGGCATCATCCAGGTCACGACGGGCGGCGCCGACTACTTCGCCGGCCACACCGTCAAGGCCCGCGCGACCGGCGCGATCGCGTTCGCCAAGTACGCGACCGAGGTCGCCAAGAGCTATCCCGTCACCGTGGCGCTGCACACCGACCACTGCCCGAAGCCTGCGCTCGACGACTTCGTGCTGCCGCTCATCGCCGCCAGCGCGGACGAGATCAAGGCCGGCCGAGGCCCGCTTTTCCAGTCGCACATGTGGGACGGCTCGGCCGTGCCGCTCGACGAGAACATCGCCATCTCCGAGGACATGCTGAAGCGCACCAAGGCGATCAACGCCATCCTCGAGATCGAGGTCGGCGTCGTCGGCGGCGAGGAGGACGGCATCAAGGGCGACGGCGGCGACGCGCTTTACACCACCCTCGACGATGTCACCAAGGTCGTCGAGGCGCTCGGCCTCGGCGAGAAGGGCAGGTACATCGCCGCTCTCACCTTCGGCAACGTCCACGGCGTCTACAAGCCGGGCAACGTCAAACTGCGCCCCGAGCTGCTCGGCGAGATCCAGACCGGCATCGCCGCCACATTCGGCACCGCGGCCAAGCCGCTCGACCTCGTGTTCCACGGCGGCTCCGGCTCGAGCGCTGCCGAGATCGCCGAGGCGGTCGCCAACGGCGTCGTGAAGATGAACATCGACACCGACACCCAGTACGCCTTCACCCGCTCGATCGCCGGCTACATGCTGACCAACTACGACGGCGTCCTCAAGGTCGACGGCGAGGTCGGCGACAAGAAGCGCTACGACCCGCGGGCCTGGGGCAAGGTCGCGGAGACCGCGATGGCCAAGCGTGTCATCGAGGCGACGCAAGAACTCGGCTCGTACGGGAAGAGCGCCTCCTAGCCCTCGTCTCGATGCGCGCGCTTCGCCCGCCTTGGCGGCGACTGCGCCCGTTTCGCCCGCCTTTGGCGACGACCGCCGCGCGGCAATCCGCTGGGCCGCCGCCTCCTCAGCGGCAACCGCTCGATGAGCGGGGGTGCTCTAGACTCCGGTGCCGGTGACGCCGCCGGGCACGAGGTTCTGCAGCCCCGTGCTCGACGTCAGAACGATGATCAGGTAGATCGCGGTCGCGACGCTCATCAGCGCGCCCCCGGCGAGCGGAATCCAGAAGCTGATGCGGTTCACGTGCACGCTCAGCCACGAGAGCCCCGCGACGATGAGCCAGAGCACCGAGCCGATGATCGCGACGACGAAGCCCGCCGCACCCGGCACGGCCTGCGGCGACACTGTGACGTTGAGGGTAGCGAGCGTCTCCGAGATCGCCTGCGCGTAGGCAGGCGCCGCGAGCCACGACTGGATGACGTCGACGAGGCCCACCCCGAGCAGGACGAACGTGAAGATCCTGTCGGCGAAACGCGGCCGCTGAGCAGCCGGCAGTGTCGAGCCCGGCAGCATCCCCTGTGGCAGCACGCGCGGTGCGGTCGGCGGCGGCGCGGTCGGCGGCGACGATGCGTCCGCAGGGGTGGCCTGGGCCTCCGGTGCGTCGAACTGCCCGGGCAGCGGCTGCCTGATGGCCGCCCGCTGCTCCTCAGGGGTGGCGTACTCGCCGAACTGCGGCTGCTCGCGCTTCTCGCTCATCGGCTGCGACCTCCCAGGGCGCGCTCGTCGCGGGCGCCGGATTCGTCTCGGCGCAGCTCCTTCGGCAGCGAGAAGACGAGGTCCTCCTCGGCGGTGCGGACTTCGGCGACATCGCCGTAGCCGGCATCCGCGAGCGCGGCGAGAACCTCCTCGACGAGCACCTCCGGCACGGAGGCCCCGCTCGTCACGCCGACCGTCGCCGCGCCGTCGAGCCACGCCTGCCGGACCTCGCTCGCGTAGTCGACCCGGTAGGCGGCCTTCGCCCCGGATTCGAGGGCGACCTCGACGAGGCGCACCGAATTCGAGGAATTCGCGCTGCCGACGACGATGACGACATCGGCCTCCTTCGCGACCTTCTTGATGGCGACCTGCCGGTTCTGGGTGGCGTAGCAGATGTCGTCGGACGGCGGATCCTGCAGGTTCGGGAAGCGCTCGCGCAGCCTGCGCACCGTATCCATCGTCTCGTCGACCGACAGGGTGGTCTGGGAGAGCCACACGACCCGGTCGGGATCGCGCACCACGACCGCGGCAGCGGCATCCGGCGAGCCGACCAGCGTGACGTTGCCCGGGGCCTCGCCCGCGGTGCCCTCGACCTCCTCGTGGCCGGCATGGCCGATGAGCAGGATCTCGAAATCGTCGCGGGCGAAGCGCACCGCCTCGCGGTGGACCTTCGTCACCAGCGGGCAGGTTGCGTCGATCGCCTTCAGGCCGCGGGATTCCGCGGCTGCGACGACGCTCGGCGCGACGCCGTGGGCGCTGAAGACGACGTGGGCGCCCTCGGGCACTTCGTCGACCTCGTCGACGAAGACGGCGCCCTGCGCCTCAAGGGTGGCGACGACGTGCTTGTTGTGGACGATCTGCTTGCGCACGTACACGGGCGCGCCGTAACGATCGAGCGCCTTCTCGACGGCCACGACCGCGCGGTCGACGCCGGCGCAGTAGCCGCGGGGCGAGGCGAGCAGCACCCGCTTCTGTCCGACCCCCGGGATATCCTTGAGTCTGCCCGTCGCGCCTGGCACGCGGGGCACTCCCAGGCTGATGGTCTCGCTCACGTGGCCATCCTAGGTCGGCGGGCATAAGAGCGGCCGAGAAGGGGGCGCGATGACCGACAGTGCTGACCCCGTATCCGCTGACCCCGTATCCGCTGAGACGGATGCGCGAACCGGGTCGGCCGCGCGGTCCGGCGCCGCCACCGCCGAGTCGCCGTGGCCGGTCGCACGCCTCGGCAACGAACTGCACAACTACATCGCCCGCCTCGGCGCGGTATGGGTCGAGGGCGAGCTTACGCAGTGGAACGACCGCCGCGGCAACGTCTACGCCAAGCTCAAGGACCTCGAGGCCGACGTCTACCTCGACCTCAAGGTGTGGTCGAGCACCGCCGCGAAGCTCGCCGACGAGTTCAAGGCCGGCGACCGCATCGTCGCCCTCGTCAAGCCCGATTACTGGGTCGCCGGCGGCCAACTGTCGATGATCGGCTACGAGCTGCGCCACGTCGGCCTCGGCGACCTCTTGGAGCGGCTGGAACGCCTCAGGCGCCAGCTCGCCGGCGAGGGCCTGTTCGACGCATCCCGCAGGAAGCGGCTGCCGTTCCTGCCGCATCTCATCGGGCTCGTCACCGGGCGCGACTCGGATGCCGAGAAGGACGTCAAGACGAACGCCCGGCTGCGCTGGCCCGAGGTCCAGTTCCGCACCGTGTACACCGCGGTGCAGGGCGAGCGCGCCGCCGCCGAGGTGACGGCCGCGATACGGCAGCTCGACGCCGACCCCGAGGTCGATGTCATCATCGTCGCCCGCGGCGGCGGCGACTTCCTCAACCTGCTGCCGTTCAGCGACGAGACCCTGGTGCGCGCCGCGGCGGCGCTCAGCACCCCGCTGGTCTCGGCGATCGGGCATGAGGCCGACCGGCCGCTGCTCGACGAGGTCGCCTCGCTGCGTGCCTCGACTCCGACGGATGCCGCGAAGCGCGTCGTCCCTGACGTCGAAGAGGAGCGGGCGCTCATCGCCGAGGCGCGCGCCCGCATGCACAAGCGGCTGCTCACCCTCGTCGCAACGGAAGCCGACCGCATCGCACAGCTGCGGTCGCGGCCAGCGCTTCAGACCACCGGCTGGATCGTCGACTCCCGCGCTGAGGACCTCGCGCGCTGGGTGGTACGCGGCTCCGAGCTCGCGAACCTCACCGTCGAGCGCGCCGAAGTCACGGTGCGCGAGCTCGCCGCGCGACTGCGCACCCTGAGCCCGAAGTCGACCCTCGAGCGCGGCTACGCCATCGTGCAGGCGGGCGACCGCGCGGTCCGCACGGTCGCCGATGCGCCAGCCGGCGCCGAGCTGAGCGTCACCGTCGCGGACGGCGCGTTCGCGGCGGAATCCCGCGGCCAGAGCGCTGTCGGAGCGCAGAAGTAGAATGATCGCCGTGGCAGCCCCCCAACCAGCCGACGTCGCCGGCCTCTCCTACGAAGAGGCGCGCGACGAGCTCGTCAAGATCGTCGCCGAGCTCGAGCAGGGCGCTGCGACCCTCGAGCACTCGCTTGCGCTGTGGGAGCGCGGCGAGGCGCTCGCCACGCGCTGCGAGGAGTGGCTGATCGGCGCCAAGGCGCGCCTCGACGCGGCTCGCGCCAGTGCGCAGCCAGGCGGGTCCGCCCAGTAGCCATGGCCGATCGCCCCATCGTCGCCGAGCTCGGCCGTCCCGAGACGCCCGCAGAAGAAGCCGCGCGCCGCGCCGAGTCGTCGCGCCTGCACCGCGACCGCCAGACGTTCTCCAACCTCGTCTATGCGCTCATCGCGACGCTCGCCGTCGTCGCGGTCATCGTCCTCATCGTGCCTCGCCCCACGTCTCCGCAGACTCCGGCCATCGACTGGCACCAACTCGTCCAGCAGGCCGGCGCGGTCGAGTCGGTGCCGCTCGCCGACCCGGTGCTGCCGACCGGCTGGTCGGCCAACGCCGCGACGTTCTCCCCCGCGTCGACCACGCCCGGCGCCCCAGCGACCGGTGTCGACGTCTGGCACCTCGGCTTCATCACGCCTGACCAGAAGTACGTGTCGGTCGACCAGGGGTTCCACGCCGACGACACCTGGGTGGCTGACACCCTCGACGACGTCATCGCAACCGGTACGGCGACGATCGGCGGGGCGCAATGGGTCGTCTACGACAATCGCGACGGCCAGACCCCCGGCAAGCGGACCAGTTACGGCCTCGTCTATCAGGGCCTCGGCAGCACTCTCGTCATCTCGGGCACCGCCGCCCCTGCGCAGATGACGACCGTCATCGACGGCATCCAGGGCACGCTGCGCGGGCTCGGCTCAAAGTGACCCACCCGTCTCCCTCCGCCGCGTGGGCGGCGCTCGAGGCGGGCAACGAGCGATTCGTGGCCGGGGTGCCCGAACACCCCCGGCAGGACGTCGAACGCCGCGGCGACCTCGTCGGCGGGCAATCCCCGTTCGTCGCGATCTTCGGCTGCAGCGACTCGCGCCTCGCCGCCGAGATCGTCTTCGACCTCGGGCTCGGCGACGCCTTCGTCGTGCGCAACGCCGGCCAGGTCGCCTCCGACTCGGTGCTCGGCTCGCTCGACTATGCCGTCGGCGTGCTCGGCGTCTCGCTCATCGTCGTGCTCGGCCACGACGAGTGCGGTGCGGTGCGCACGGCCATCGACTCGCAGTCCCCCGATGCCCCGCAGCTGAGCCCCAACGTCGACCACCTCATCCGTCCCATCGTCCCGGCGGTGCGCCGCGTTGCCGGTGCCGAGGGCTTCGGGCCGGTGGACGTCTCGCGCATCGACGCCCTCGCCGTCGGCCGCGAGCACCTGCGCGACACCGTCGACGACCTGCTCGCGGGCAGCGCGGTCATCCGCACGGCGGTGACCGATGGCACGCTCGGTCTCGTCGGCGCCAACTACCGCCTCAGCGAGGGCCGGGCGATCGCCGACGTGAAAATCGGGTTGGATTGATCGGGTCGGGTTGATCCGGTCGGATCGACCTCGAACCCCGCGCACCCACCCCAGAAACCAGCTATGCAAGAGGACACCGTGGCAACAGACGAATACCGCATCGAACACGACACCATGGGCGAGGTGAGGGTTCCGAAGGACGCCCTCTACGCCGCCCAGACCCAGCGCGCCGTCGAGAACTTCCCCATCTCGGGGCGCGGCCTCGAGTCGGCGCAGATCGCCGCGCTCGCCCGCATCAAGAAGGCCGCCGCGCTCGCCAACAAGGCGCTCGGCACTCTCGACGGCGCCATCGCCGACGCGATCGCTTGGGCGGCCGACGAGGTCATCACCGGCAAGTACGACGACGAGTTCCCCATCGACGTCTACCAGACGGGCTCGGGCACGTCGTCGAACATGAACATGAACGAGGTCCTCGCCAGCCTCGCCAGCGGCCGGCTCGGCAGCGCCGTGCACCCCAACGACCACGTCAACGCTTCGCAGTCGTCGAACGACGTCTTCCCGACGTCGGTGCACATCGCCGTCACTCAGGCCCTCCTCGAGACCCTCGTGCCGTCGCTCGCGCACCTCGCCGAGGCGCTTGCGGCGAAGGCATCCGAGTGGGCGGGCGTCGTGAAATCGGGCCGCACCCACCTCATGGACGCCACCCCCGTCACCCTCGGTCAGGAATTCGGCGGCTATGCCGCGCAGATCCGCTACGGCATCGAGCGCGTCCAGGCGGCGCTGCCGCGCGTCGCCGAGGTGCCGCTCGGCGGTACGGCCGTCGGCACCGGCATCAACACCCCGCTCGGCTTCCCCCAGCAGGTCATCAAGCTCATCGTCGACGAGACGGGGCTGCCGATCACCGAGGCCCGCGACCACTTCGAGGCGCAGGCGAACCGCGACGGCCTCGTCGAGGCATCCGGCGCGCTGCGCGTCATCGCCGTATCGCTCACCAAGATCAGCAACGACCTGCGGTGGATGGGCTCCGGCCCCAACACCGGCCTCGGCGAGATCCACATCCCCGACCTGCAGCCGGGCTCGTCGATCATGCCGGGCAAGGTCAACCCCGTCATCCCCGAGGCGACGATCATGGTGGCCGCGCGCGTCATCGGCAACGACCAGACCATCGCCTGGGCAGGTGCCACCGGCGCGTTCGAGCTCAACGTCGCCATCCCGGTGATGGGCAACGCGCTGCTCGAGTCGATCCGCCTGCTCGCGAACGTGTCGCGGGTGCTCGCCGACAAGACGATCTCGGGCCTCGAGGCGAACGTCGAGCGCGCCCGCTTCCTCGCCGAGGCGTCGCCGTCGATCGTCACCCCGCTCAACAAGATCATCGGCTACGAGGCGGCGGCCAAGATCGCGAAGTACTCGGTGAAGGAGGGCCTCACGATCCGCGAGGCCGTCATCGCCCTCGGCTACGTCGAGCGCGGCGAGATCACCGAGGCGCAACTCGACGAGAAGCTCGACGTGCTGAGCATGACGCACCCGTAGGTCTGGTCGAAGCGCGGCAGCCACGCGCTACCCGCGCACATCGCGGCCCTTCGGGCTGAAATCCGGACGGGGAAGCGGCGCGTTGCGAATCGGCAACGGCGCGTCGCGCCGAATCTCAGCCCGAAGGCGCACGATCGCGTGCGGCTATTCGAGCATCTCCGTCACGAGGGCGGCGATCGCCGAGCGTTCCGAGCGGGTGAGCGTGATGTGGCCGAAGAGCGGGTGGCCCTTGAGGGTCTCGATGACCGAGGCGACGCCGTCATGCCGCCCGACGCGCAGGTTGTCGCGCTGGGCGACGTCGTGGGTGAGCACGACCCGCGAGTTCTGGCCGACGCGCGAGAGCACCGTGAGCAGCACGTTGCGCTCGAGCGACTGCGCCTCGTCGACGATCACGAACGCGTCGTGGAGCGAGCGGCCGCGGATGTGCGTCAGCGGCAGCACCTCGAGGATGCCGCGCTCCACGATCTCGTCCAACACGTTCTCGCTGACGAGCGCGCCGAGCGTGTCGTAGATCGCCTGGCCCCAGGGATTCATCTTCTCGGCCTGGTCGCCCGGGAGGTAGCCGAGTTCCTGGCCGCCGACAGCGTAGAGGGGGCGGAAGACCATGATCTTCTTGTGCTGCTGCCGCTCCAGGACCGCCTCGAGACCGGCGCAGAGCGCCAGAGCCGACTTGCCGGTGCCGGCGCGGCCGCCGAGCGACACGATGCCGACCTCGGGGTCGAGCAGCAGGTCGATGGCGAGGCGCTGCTCGGCCGAGCGGCCGTGCACGCCGAACACGTCGCGGTCGCCGCGCACGAGCTTGAACTCGCCTTCGGCGATGACGCGCCCGAGGGCGGAGCCGCGGTCCGAGTGCACCACCAGAGACGTGTTGACGGGCAATCCGGACACCGCCGACGACTTCAGCGACTCGCGATCGTAGAGCTTCGCCATCTCGCCCGACGAGAGGTCGATGTCGGCGGTACCGGTGTAGCCGGAGTCGACGGCGAGCTCGGCGCGATACTCTTCCGCGGGGAGGCCGATCGACGACGCCTTGACGCGCATCGGCAGGTCCTTGGAGACCACGGTGACGGCGAGGCCGTCGTTGTGCAGGTTCATCGCGACGGCGAGGATGCGCGCGTCGTTGTCGCCGAGCTGCATGCCGCTCGGCAGCACCGTCATGTTCGAGTGGTTGAGCTCGACGTGGAGCGATCCGCCGTCGCCGACCGGCACCGGAAAATCGAGTCGACCGTTCTCGACGCGCAGGTCGTCGAGGTAGCGCAGCGCCTGACGGGCGAAGTAGCCGATCTCGGGGTCGTTGCGCTTGCCCTCGAGCTCGCTGATCACCACCACGGGGATGACCACGGAATGCTCTGCGAAGCGGAACATCGCCTTGGGGTCAGACAGCAAGACCGAGGTGTCGAGCACATACGTGCGCTCAGCGACCTCGGTCGTTTCGATGTCCTCGTGGGCTGGTGTCCTGCGGGTTCCTCCTTCGGGTCGAGCTGCCGGCTTCTCCGTCGGTGCTGATGCCACAACCACTCCTGTTCGTGAGGCGGAATGCCTGTTGCGCACCAAAGTAGGACCGGCCAGGCAGCGGGATTGCTCCGACACGCGCTTTGCACGTTACGAGGACATGAAGTCCTGGAGCCCCCCGGACGAAAGAACGCCAGACGAAATTCATCCGCCGATCTCGCTCAGTGGCGCCACCATGGAAGCGCGGCACTCCGCAATGTGCTGTGCTGTCGTTAACCAACGGGCGACAGGCCCGGACAAAGGAGCCAGGTCATGGGTAAGAACTTCGATGGCAAGATCGCGCTGGTCACCGGCGGCGGCTCGGGAATCGGCGAGGCGGTCGCCCTGCAGCTCGCCGCCGAAGGGGCCAAGGTCGTCGTCAACGACCTCCGCGTCGACACCGCGCAGGCGGTCGTCGACCAGATCACGGCCGCAGACGGCACCGCGGCCGCCATCGGCGGCAACGTTGGTGACCCGAAGGATGTCAAGGCGGCGGTCGATTTCGCCGTGTCGACCTACGGCGCCCTGCACTACGCCTTCAACAACGCCGGCATCGGCGGCCCGCAGGGCCCGATCGGCGACTACGACGACTCCGACGGATTCGCCGCCTACAAGAACCTCACCGCGGTGAATCTCGACTCCGTGTTCTACGGGCTGCGCTACGAGATCCCGGAGATCCTCAAGGCCGGCGGCGGGGCGATCGTCAACAACTCCTCCATCCTCGGTCTCGTCGCCGAGCCGCTCGCCGCGGCGTACACGACTGCGAAGCACGGCATCGCCGGCCTGACGAAGGCCGCCGCGGCGACGTACGCGGCGCAGGGCGTCCGGGTCAACTCGGTGCATCCGGGCTACATCGACACCCCGCTGCTCGCCGGCACCCCGAAGGAGTTCTACGACCTCCTCGTCTCGAAGCACCCGATCGGCCGGCTCGGCCGTGCCGACGAGGTCGCGAACCTCGTCGTGTTCCTGCTCAGCGACAAGGCGAGCTTCATCACGGGGAGCCAGCTCGTCGTCGACGGCGGCTACACGGCGGTGTGAATCCGCGTCGAGCCTTGCCGGGCGCGGGTCTGCCTTCGGCTGACGGCTGACGGCGGCGACCCGCAGGGTCCGCCGTCGAGCGTCAGCCGCGCGATCCGGTGCGCCCGCCGCCGAATCGCCACGGCTGGGCGAGTGCGCGAATCGCCTGCACGACGAAACGCGGACCTCGTTTCGATTCAGCCGCCGTGGCGCCGCTCGCGACGCGTGTAGTCGCGCATCGCGCGGAGGAAGTCGACCTCGCGCAGGTCGGGGCCGAGAGCCTCGACGAAGTAGAACTCGCTGTGCGCGGCCTGCCACAGCATGAAGTCGCTGAGGCGCTGCTCGCCGGAGGTGCGGATGACGAGATCCGGGTCGGGTTGGCCGCCGGTGTAGAGGTGCGCGCCGATGAGCTCCGGCGTGAGCGTGTCGGCGAGGTCATCGAGGCTGCGGCCCTCCGCGCGGTGCGCGGCGACGATCGAGCGCATCGCGTCGACGATCTCCTTACGGCCGCCGTAGCCGACGGCGAGATTGATGTGCAGGCCGTGATGGGCGGCGGATTCCGCCTCGGCGGTCTCCAGCGCTGTGCAGAGCGCCTCGGGCAATCCCTCCGACCGGCCGACATGCTGCACGACCCAGTCGTCGTGGCGCGCGAACTCCAGCGCGAGCCCGGCGATGATGTCGGACAGTGCCGCGAGCTCCTCCGCCGAGCGGTTCGAGAGGTTGTCGCTCGAGAGCAGGTACAGCGTCACGGTGCCGATGCCGAGGTCGTCGCACCAGTCGACGAATTCGATCATCTTCGCAGCGCCCGCGCGGTGGCCGTGCTCGGCGCTCGAGAAGCCGACCTGCCGAGCCCAGCGGCGGTTGCCGTCGACGATCATCGCGACATGGCGCGGCAGCGCCTCCTTCGGCAGCGAGTGCAGCTGATGCCGCAGCCTGGTCTGGTAGGCGCCGTAGAGGATGCCGCGGCCGACATCAGCCATCGTGCTGGTCCGGGTCCTTCGGTTCGGGCGTCGCCGACGCGCTCGACGCAGGACCCCGGAACTCGGCCTCGCGCGCGGCGAGCTCCTCGGCGTCGAGCTTCGTCTTGACCTCGGCGCGGTAGCGCACGCGGCGCACCCGACGCGTCATGTCCCAGATGAGAAGGCCCGTCGCGATGCCGACGGCGGCGATGGCGATGAAGCCCCACGGGCCCGGTGTCACGGAATCCGGGTTGGGAACCGTCGCCGACGGCGACGGCACCGGGGTGTCGGCCAGGAGCGCGGCGAGATGCCAGAAGGCGCTCATGCGAGCGCCGCCACAGGGATGCCGGCGAACAGGTCGGTCTCGGGCACACTGGTCTCCACTTCGGAATCGACGAGCTGGTAGTCCTCCCACGGCCACGCCTTGCGCTGCACGTCGTTGGGCCAGAAGAAGAACGGACTGTCGGGCGGAACCTGGCTGGCATGGGCGCGCAGCGCCGCATCCCGCGTATCGAAATAGGCGTCGACCGCCACTTGGGTCGTGCCGAGGAACGAGGTGCCCTCGCCTCGGCTCCGGAAGCGCTCGAACTCGGCAAGCAGAGGATGCTCGGGCTCGGTCGCAGCGAGCGCGTCGTAGACCGCGCGGGTGCGCTTCGCGCTGTGGATGCGATCGTAGTAGAGCTTCGGGATGCGCCACGCCCGCCCGGCATCTGGGTACCGGCCGGGGTCGGCCGCGGCGTCGCGCGCGTACACCGCGACCTCGTGCGCGCGAATGTGGTCCGGGTGGGGATAGCCGCCGTTCTCGTCGTAGGCGATGAGCACGTGCGGGCGGAACTCGCGCATGAGCGTCACGAGCGGCGCCGCCGAGGATTCGAGCGGGATGGTCGCGAACGAGTTCGGCGGCAGGGGCTCGCCGTCGGCCGGCATCCCGCTGTCGTAGTAGCCGAGCCAGCGCTGGCCGACCCCGAGGATGCGCGCGGCCTCCGCCATCTCGAGGCGGCGGAGGCCCGCGAGGTCGCGGTGCGCGAGCGGGACGGCCTCGACAGCTGAGTTGAGGATGCTGCCGCGCTGGCCGCCCGTGCAGCTCACGATCATCACCTCGGCGCCGCCTGCGGCATAGTGGGCGTACGTCGCAGCCCCTTTGCTCGACTCGTCGTCAGGGTGCGCATGCACCGCCATGAGGCGTCTGGTCATATCGTTGACAAGACTAGACCGCCCATTTTGCAAGGAACCCGCGTGACTCTCGCCGGCCGTTACGGCAACACCCCCGCTCGGCTGTTCCGCACCCGTTGGCTGTTCATCGGCCTCGGCGCCTTCATCGCGGTCGTCATGATCGTCTGGGCGGTCTGGGTCGGTCTCGCACCCAGCGCGACGAGCCTCACCGGCGCGGTCGGCGGCACCCAGATCGTCAATGACCACGAGGTCTCGGTTTCGCTCACCGTGCACGCCCCCGCCGGAACCGAAGCCTCCTGCGGGATCGAGGCGCAGAACCTCGCCTTCACGGTCGTGGGCTACCAGGTCGTCGATGTGCCGATGGGCTCAGCCACGACGCAATCCGTCACGGTCGCGGTCACGACGTACGAGACGCCCGTCGCAGCGTCGCTCGACACGTGCTGGGCCAACTAGACTTTCTCGTTATGTCTGCCCCCGAAACCGGTGCCCACTTCTTCACGCAGGAGGCGTACGACCGACTCGCGAACGAGCTCGAGTACCTCAGCACCACCGGCCGCGAGGAGATCGCGAAGCGCATCGAGCTGGCGCGCTCCGAGGGCGACCTCAAGGAGAACGGCGGCTATCACGCGGCCAAGGACCAGCAGGCGGTCCAGGAGGGGCGCATCCTCACCCTCAAGAACCTGCTCAAGCACGCCCGCGTCGGCGTCGCGCCGCAGAGCACCGGCGTCGTCGAGCCCGGCACGCTCGTCACGGCGGTCATCGGCGGCGGCGAGGACACCTTCCTCATCGGGCACCGCGAGATCGCTCGGGATTCCGAGTACTCGGTCTACAGCGAGGCGAGCCCGCTCGGGGCGGCGATCCTGGGCCTCAAGATCGGCGAGACGACCTCCTACACCGCCCCGAACGGCCGCGAGATCGCGGTCGAGATCCTCAAGGTCGAGACCTGGACCGGGGCGTGACTTCGCCCGGAGCGGCGGTCCAGCGCACCGCGGTGCGCCCGCGCGCCGCCGAACGCGGTCGGCCCTGCGTCCTCAGTCGACGATGACGACTTTGGGGTCGTAGCCGACCTCGCGCAGATGGCGGATGACCGAGGCGCGATGCTCGGAGCCGCGCGTCTCGACCGAGATGTCGAGGGCGACCTGGCTGATCTGCAATCCGCTGTGGTGACGGGTGTGCATGACCTCGATGACGTTCGCGTTCGCCTCGGCGAGGGTGTCGGCGATCGTCGCGAGCTGGCCCGGCCGGTCAGGCAGCATGATGCGCAGGGTGAGGTAGCGGTCGGACGCCTCGAGACCGTGGGCTATGACGCGCTGCATGAGCAGCGGATCGATGTTGCCGCCCGAGACGATGGCGACCGTCGGCCCCGCGGGCGCGATCTTGCCGGCGAGGATCGCGGCGACGGAGGCCGCCCCCGCCGGCTCGGCGACGAGCTTGGCCCGCTCCAGCAGCACGAGCAGCGCACGGGCGAGATCGTCATCGGTGACCGTGACGACCTCGTCGACGTACGCCTGGATGATGGGGAAGGTGAGGTCCCCCGGCCGCGCGACCGCGATGCCGTCGGCGATGGTCGGCTCGAGGGGCTTCGTCACCGGCTCGCCGGCCGCGAGCGAGGGCGGGAACGACGCCGCGTTCTCGGCCTGGACGCCGATGATGCGGATGCTGCGCCCCTCGGCCTCGGCGCGGAGCTTGGCCGCGCGAGCGACACCGGAGGCGAGCCCGCCTCCGCCAATGGGCACGATGATGGTCTGCGCTGCCGGCAGCTGGTCGAGGATCTCCAGGCCGAGCGTCGCCTGGCCGGTGATGATGTCCTCGTGGTCGTACGGCGGGATGAAGACCGCCCCGGTCGCGGCGGCGAACTCGATCGCGCCCTCCAGCGTCTCGGTGAACGTGGGGCCGTGCAGCACGGCATCCGCCCCGTAGCCGCGCGTCGCCTGGAGCTTCGGCAGCGCCACGCCCCGCGGCATGAAGATCGTCGCAGCGATGCCGAGCTGCTGCGCGGCGAGCGCGACACCCTGGGCGTGGTTGCCGGCCGAGGCGGCCACGACGCCGCGCTCGCGCTCCTCGGGGCTGAGCCGCGACAGGCGGTAGTAGGCGCCGCGGATCTTGTAGGCGCCGGTGCGCTGCAGGTTCTCGGCCTTGAGGTAGACCGGCGCGCCGAGCACGTCGCCGAGGAATCCGGACACCTCGAGCGGCGTCACGTGGGCGACGGCGCCGACGACCTCGCGCGCCTGCTCGATCTCGTCGATACTGGGGCCGAGGTAGGTGTCCGTCACCTGCGAAAGTCTAGGGCGGCCGGTTACTGCCACGGCGCCTTGCGCGGCACCGTTCTCCAGATCTGGGAGAAGGAGGCTGCGGCGCGCGCCGCCGCCGCCTCCTCGCGCCAGGCACCGCTCGCGATGTACCGGATCACCACGTTGACCGTCGCCGCGATGGGAACAGCGAAGAGCGCCCCGGAGATGCCCCCCAGGTAGGAGCCGCCCGCGACGACGAGGACCACTGCGAGCGGATGGACCTTGACGGCGGTGCCCATGATGAGGGGCTGCAGCACGTGCGCCTCGATCTCCTGCACGAGCACTGTGACGGCCAGCATGATGATCGCGAACCAGAAGCCCTTGAACACGAGCGCGATGAACACGGCGACGGCGCCGGTGACGACAGCACCGACGATGGGGATGAATGACCCGAAGAACACGAGCACGCTGATCGGGATGACGAGCGGCAGGCCGAGGAAGAAGGCGCCGAGCCCGATTCCGAGGGCGTCGATGAAGGCGACGAGCACCTGCACGCGCGCGAAGCTCATGAGGGTGAGCCATCCGGCCTGGCCCGCACCATCGATCGCGGCGCGCGCCTTCTTCGGGAAGATGCGCACGATCCAGGCCCAGATGCCGGCGCCGTCGATGAGGATGAACAGGGTCGAGAACGAGGTGAGGAGCACGCCGGTGAGGACATGGCCCACGGTCGAACCCACGGTGAGCGCGCCGCTGAGCAGTGAGGCGTTGTCGAACTTGAACGACGCCGTGATCTTGTCGATGTAGCCCTCGATCTGCACGGAGGAGAAGTTGAACGGCGGGCCCTGCAGCCACACGGACAGCCCGGAGAGCGAGTCGCGGATCTGCGTGTCGAGGTGCGGCGCCTCAGCGCTGACGCGGTTGCTGAGCAGGAAGATGAGCCCGGTGACCACGACCAGCGCGGAGAGGAAGGCGAGGGCGACCGCGAGCCAGCGCGGCACACGGTGCCGCTGCATCCAGTTCGAATACGGGACGAGGAGACCCGAGATCAGCACTGCGATGATGAACGGGATCGCAATGTCCTTGACCTGGAGGATGAGCCAGATCAACCCCAGCGCGGCGGCGGCGATGAGCAGCAGGCGCCACGACCACGCACCAGCCACGATGACACCCTGCGGGATGCTCGAATCAGCGGTTCTCACCGGATCCACGCTGTGTGACGACCGGCCGAAGCGGGCGAGGAACGAGACGGCATCACGGGGACGGCGGGCCATGTCAGCGAGTCTAAGTAATGTCGGTGACGTGGCTGAGGGTTTGAGTGCGGCGCAGGCGCGTCGCGTCGCCCTGGCGGCGCAGGGCTTTTCGTCTGCGCGCTCCTCGCGCGCGCAGGGCTTTTCGTCTGCGCGCTCCTCGCGCGCGCAAGGCTCCACGGTCGAACGGCCGGGCGCTGCGAGCGAGCGGCGGCTCCGCACCGCCATCGGCCGGCTGGGGCTGCTGCAGATCGACTCCGTCAACGTCTTCGAGCGTTCGCACTATCTTCCGCTGTTCGCGCGACTCGGGGCGTACGACCGGGCGGTGCTCGACCGGCTGCTGTTCACGCCGACGCACCCGTCCTCGACTGGCGGATTCCTCGAGCTCTGGGCGCATGAGGCGGCGTTCGTGCCCGCCGAGGACTGGCCGCTGTTCCGATTCCGCCACGACTCGTTCCGGGAGGGCAAGCGCGCCTGGTGGGAGCAGAGCTGGCGCGACGAGCACGCGAGCATCGTCGACTGGCTGCTCGACGAGGTGCGTCAGAGCGGCCCGCTCGCGGCGAGCGAGATCGAGCACGACGCCAACGTGCGCCGCGGCCCGTGGTGGGGTTGGTCCGACGTCAAGATCGCGCTCGAGATCCTGTTCCGCTCGGGCGAGCTCGTGTCGGCGGGGCGCCGGCGTTTCGAGAGGCGCTACGCGCTGCCCGAGCACGTGCTGCCCACGGCAGTGCTCGACCGGGTCGTCGGTGTCGAGGAATCCCACCTCGAGCTCATGCGCCGGGGCCTGCGCGCCCACGGCGTCGGCACCGTCAAGGACGTCGCCGACTACTACCGGCTGCGCGACTCGCGGCTCGCGGCCGCAGCCATGCAGGCACTGGTGGATTCCGGTGAGGCCGTGCCCGTAGCGGTCGAGGGCTGGCAGACCAGGGCCGGCCGGCCCGAGAAGGCGTACCTGTGGCACGAGGCGACGGTGCCGCGGACGGTGTCGGCGACGGCCATCCTGTCGCCGTTCGACCCGGTGGTGTGGGAGCGCTCCCGCCTCGAGCGGGTGTTCGGGATGAACTACCGCATCGAGATCTACACGCCCGCGCCGAAGCGGGTATACGGCTACTACACCCTGCCGATCCTCGTGGACTCCGAGATCGTCGGCCGCATCGACCTCAAGAGCGACCGTCAGAGGGGGGTGCTGCGGGTGCAGACCGCGTGGGTCGAGAGCGGCCGCGAGGCCGAAACCGGCGCGATCGCGGAACGGCTCGCGCCGGTGCTCGCGGAGGCTGCGGCGTGGCAGGGCCTCGAGGGCGTCGAGATTTCCGAAACCGCGCGAGGCACCCTGGTCGCCGCTTTGACTGCCGCCGTCCGCTGGCGCGCGTGAGCGATCAGTTGGATCGATCACCCGCGCCGGGACAGTGCGGTCGGTTGCTGCCAAGCGCATCGGCGCGATCGAAGCCTGCGTCGCGATCGAAGCCTGCGGCGCGATCGAAGCCTGCGGCGCGATCGAAGCCTGCACCGCGATCGAAGCCTGCACCGCGATCGAAGCCTGCATCGTGATCGCCGACTACGAGCGGCTCGTCATCTCCTGAATCTGAATCGCAGCAGCACCCTTCGGTCGGAGTTCGAGCAGTTCGCCGGTGGGCGTGTGGTGCCACGAGTAGACGCCGTCATCGCCGCGATCGATCCACGAGCGCGTGTTGTGCAACAGCAGGTGGTGGAAACGGCACAGCAGGACGCCGTCATCTGTCGAGGTTCTGCCGCCTTCTGACCAGGGCGTGATGTGGTGTGCCTCGCACATGCTCGGTGGCCTCGCGCAGCCGGGGTGGAGGCAGCCGCCGTCGCGGATGGCGAGGGCGGTGCGCTGCCGATCGGTGTGGAGGCGCTGGGCCCTTCCGACGTCGAGGGCGCGGCCCGATTCGTCGAAGAGGGCAGGGATGAAGCCGTCCGCGCAGATGCTCGCGAGGATCGATTGCGCTGTGACCGGCAGCGGCTGCCCGTCGATATGCGCAATGCCGACGCTAGCGCGTCTGCCGCTCGGCTCGCCGGTGTCAGCGCGGTTGCCAGTGCGGGCGGTCTCGGCGGCCGCGGCCCGGCGAAGGTCGTTGCGGGTGACGACGACGCGCACCTCGGGGCGCGCTGAGCCGTAAACCACACCGTTGTCGGCGCCGATTCCGGTGCGGAGCAGGGCGAGCACCGTGTCGAACGCGAACTGCTCGGTCGTGCGCGGATCATGCTCGATCTCTACGGCGCGAGCGGCCTCCTCGGCGGTGGTGAATCGCGGCCCGGAGGTGCGCGGGGACAGTGCGGTGTCGACGGCGGCGTCGATCGTCGCGGCGGACAGCGGGTCGGCGACCAGTGTGTACTGGGTCATGCCATCAGGGCGCCGCCAGCGTTTCCACGAGCGCAGCTCGTAGCGTTGCGCCTCTTCGCGAGCAAGGCGCTCCTCGTCAAGCCGTGCCCTGGTGCGCCGGGCGTCGCGCCGCAGCTCTTCGACGGTGGAGCCGAACCGGATGGCATCGTCCACGAGCCGCCGGGCTGCCTGACGCCAGTCCGGAGTAAGGCCGTCGTGAGTGGGCGCGCCGAGGCCGTCGCGGATGGCGTCCGCACGCTCGAGGCCGAGCGCACCCGCGCCAAGCGCAGCAGCGATCGGCGCGTCCCACCGCGAACCGAAGTCTGCATCGCTGCTGTCCGTGTCGCCACAGCCATCACCACCTGCACCCGCCTCGTCGTCGCCCGCAACCGGGATCATCTCGGCGTGCTCTGCGAGCAGTGCCCCCATCTCGACGAGACGCCGCGATCGGGCGATGGATTCACCGGTCAACTGCTGAACCAGCCGCTCGGGCGTGTTGAACCCCGCCGACTGCGCTAACCCGGCCGAGCCCAGCTCGCGCCCCGACTCGCGAGCGATTGCCGCCGCGAACAACGCCGTTACCCGCTCGACGGATGCCCGCAGCGCGGCAAGATGGCCCACCCCAGCGGTCAGCTCGTCCCGCGACAGCACACCGATCGCCGCTGCATCGGGCAGTACGGCATCGACGTGCGCGACGAGCGCGCCCAGCGCGGCCGTCGCGAAGAGTTCCATTCCGCGAATCTAGTTCATAGATACGATATTCAGCGGTCATTAAACATAGCCGGAATAGAACACAACTTCACTAGCGGCTGTAGCGGACGAGCAAGTTCGAAGCGACCGCAAGCCGGGTTTCGCGGCCGCGGCGCATCTCGCGTTCGCGAGTCTCCCGCGGCATCCCGGCTGCCGTCTTTCGCCGGCTGCCGTCCGCTAGAAGCTCGACCCGATCTTCTTGAGGCGCGCGATCCGCTCGGGGATCGGCGGATGCGTCGAGAACAGCTTCGACATGAGGCCCGGCTTGTTGGGGTCGTTGATCCACAGGTGCGCCATCGAGGTGTTCTGGCGGATCATCGGGCGCTGGTAGTCGGCGAGCTTCTGCAGCGCGCTCTCGAGGGCATCCGGATGT
>NZ_DAIEII010000079.1:0-16186 GCF_027352875.1 Gryllotalpicola sp. | reverse complement strand
GATGATTTGGCCGGTGCTCGCGGGCTGTGAGAGGATATCCCGGCTGCGGCCCCATCGTTTAGCGGCCTAGGACGTCGCCCTCTCACGGCGGTAACGCGGGTTCAAATCCCGCTGGGGTCACGCGAGGGTTTCGGAGGAGCTTCAGCCCACATCGTGGGCGCTCCTCCGAAACCCAACACCACATCTTGTGTTTGCCTTCTTCTGGCCTGATGAGCCGCGGATTTCACACGGTTCGCCGTACTTGCGCGTAATCACGGGGGAGAACAGGGCTTCATTCTCTTTGGTGACTCTAGATAGGGGTAATCAAAGGGGCAATCGTGGGGCACTTTTGGAGTGCTTGCGGGCGTGCTTCGCGCGGCCGTCATGTGTCCACTTGGGTGGACACATGACGGCCGCCTGCCCGGCTTTGTCGCCGGGGACGTCACCAAATACGGCTCCGCGCCCCATCAGTCAGCCACTTGCGGAAGGCTCGTGTCGAGGCTGCGCAGCAGGTAATCCAATTGCCCTGTCGTGAAGGCGCCGGGGTGTCGGATGATGACCGTGCCGCGCGGGTCGAGGACGACCGTGTAGGGAAGCCCGGAGATAGCGAACCTTCCGGCAGTCGCGCCATCGCCGTCTGAGAGTAACGGGTAGGTGATGCCGAATCTCCGGGCGAAAGTCCGGCCGGCCGTCGTCTTGTCGGCGACGTCGACTCCGACGAAGGCGACCTTGCCGCCGAGCGCCCTATGTTCGGACTCGAGCGACGGCATCTCGGTGATGCAGGCGGTGCACGTACTCGCCCAGAAGTTGATCACGGTGTACTCGCCCGCGTCCGAGGCGGTGGAGAGCTCCGAGGCCGAATTGCCGAGCTCCGGAAGTTCGATCGGGGCAGGAATGGCGTTCACCTCAGTGCTTCCGGTGCCAGGCACGGCCAGGTCCTGCCCGGCGACCTGGGTGCGCTGGGCGGCGGGCAGCAGGTCGTCGGCCACCTGTGCGATGGCGTGGCCGAAGGGGGCGGTGTCGGCCGACCCGGTGCCGAACTCTCCGAGCCTGACCTCCTGGCCCTGAGGGTCGATGAAGAAGATCTCGGTGCCGTGCTCGATCGTCTTGTTCTCCGGGTCGAGTTTGATGGGCACACCGTAGTCGTCGGCCAGCGCGGAGAGCGTCGACGGGCTGGCGGTGCCGTAGTACCAGTTGCTGACCCCGCCGAGCCCGTGCTGGTCGGTCCACTGCTTCACTGTGGCCGGGTCCGGGTAGTAGGGGTTGGCGTTGATGGAGACGAAGGCGATCGTGCTCTGCGCCTTGCCGAGATCGTGGTCTGCTGCGAGCACGTCCTCGGCCAGCAACGTGCAGAGGTCGGTGCACTGGTCGTCATTGAAGGTGAGGACGACCGACTTGCCACGGAACTGGGTCAGCGTCATCGGGCGGCCGTGTTGGTCCGTGAGAGAGAATTCAGGAGCTGCGAGATCGAGCTGTTCGCTGGTGTCGAGCTGCAGCAGCGCGGCCGTCGGCCCGTTGATGCCGACGGAGTTCGTGCCGGCGGGGTTCGTACCGGCGGAGTTCGTGCCGGACGCGCTGCCGATGACGACAGCGGCGATGGCGAGTGCGACGACAACCGCGCCCGCGAGCCAGACGATCCAAGCCTTGCCACGCCTCTTGCGGGGACCCGGGCCGGGCACGACAGCTCTATCGCCGACCCCGTGAGGGCCGAAGAGGTCAGGCATCTGTTTTCTCCGATTTTCTGCTGATACGGGCCGAGACGATCGCCAGAGCCGCGAGCCCGGCGACGACGAGCCCGGCGAGCGCGAGTCCGACCGGGAGTGCCGCAGTGCTGATCCAGCTCGAAACAGCGTTCTGCACCGCTTGAACAGCGTCCACCACCCCGGAGCGTGCAGTGGGGGTCAGGATCTCGTGCCTCCAGTAATAGAGGAGGTAGGCGCCGGCGAGGGCCAGCACGACTCCCGCGACCCGAGGCAGCACCGCGGTAAGCGGGCGCAGCCGACGAACCGCGGCCGCGCCGGTGAAGGATGCCACGACACTGGCGGCGGTGACAAAGACGCCCATACCGAGGGCGTAGGCGACGAACGCCAACAAGCCTCCGAAGAACGAGGCCCGGCTGAAGACGCCGATGACGCCGGCCAGGAACAGCGGCAGCGAGCAGCTGAGGGAGCCGAGGGCATAGCTGACGCCGA
This sequence comes from Gryllotalpicola sp., assembly GCF_027352875.1. Lineage (NCBI taxonomy): Bacteria > Bacillati > Actinomycetota > Actinomycetes > Micrococcales > Microbacteriaceae > Gryllotalpicola > Gryllotalpicola sp. The sequence continues at coordinate 14,015 of NZ_DAIEII010000079.1, read as the reverse complement.
AGCCGGTCATCGCCAGAGCGCCCCGACCGGCTCGGAATCCGAGCGACGGCACGTGCAGGGCGACCGTGCGTCCGATCGCGGTGATGACACCGACGACGACGAACCCGGCGCCGATGACCATCATGAGCCACGGCACCCAGTTCAGAATCGCGGAGACCGCGGACGCTGCGGCCATGCCCAAGACGGTGAAGACGACGAGAAAGCCTGCGGCCATGCAGCCGCCGGCACGAAGCCCCCTGAGGAGGCGCTCGTGCCAGCCGACGTTCTCCCCCGTCGCGAACAGGGACAGGTACGCCGGCAGCAGCGGAAAGCCGCAGGGGTTCAGCACCCCGACGAGTCCCAGGGCGAAGGCGTAGCCGACGACCGTGGAACTCAAGATCGGCCGCTTCCAGAGGGCCTGCCGTCATGAGCGGCCAAGGCAGCCAAACGGGCGTTGTACTCGTTCAACTCGGCATCGCCGTCGCGAACGGCCTTGCGGTCGGTGTTGCGAGTGTTACGGGTGTCGGCCTTCTGCCACTGACCGAACAGCACCCCTAGGACGATGAGCGTGGGGAACTCGGTGAAGCCCCACGCGATGCCGCCACCGACCTGCTGATCCGACAGCGGCGAGATCCCCCAGCCAGGGATCGGCGCGGCGTAGTAGTGCACGATGAGAGCCGCCGACATCATGACCACGACGCCGAAGAACGCGTGGAACGGAACCGTCACCGCCAGTTCGATCACGCGCAGCACCGGCTTGCTGAGCTGCCGCAGGCCCCGACCTGAGTTGCGCGGGCTCGGATCGACGCCGATCACGCCCCAGAAGTAGAGGGCCCCGATGGCGAGGAAGTGCAACAGCATGAGGTTGTGGCCCCACATCGTGCTCATCAGGTAGTCGAACAGCGGGGTGAAATACAGCCCGTAGAGGCTGAGGAGAAAGAGCCCGAGGGTGACGACGGGATGCGTGACGAACTGCGCCACGCGGCTATGCAGCACCACGAGCACCACGGCACGCACGTTGCGGCGACGACCATGGGCGGCGGGCAGAGCACGCAGCAGCAAGGTGACCGGCGCACCGAGGACGAGCAGGATCGGGGTGAGCATGTTGACGACCATGTGCTGGAGCATGTGGATGCTGAACAGCTCCATGCCATAACCGTCGAAGCCTGTGGCGGTCATGAGCAGCAGCGTGGCGATGCCTGCCATCCACCACACGGTGCGGGTGAGCGGCCAGCGATCGCCTCGCCGGTGCATCACGGCGACGGCGAACAGGTAAGCCGCGACCAGCAGCACGGCGAGAGCCGGCAGGATCGGCACCGGCTGCAGGTGAAATGCGAACAGGCGCGCCACGGTCGGCGGCGCGCTCGGCATCCACATCAGGCCGTGCATGGTCTGCATCGGCGTCCCCGAACCCGGCGGCATCGGAACGCCCGACGCTGGAAGGACACCGATGAGCAGCTCAGAGGCCAAGAGTGAGCAAGTCTTCGACCGTCGGCTCGCCCGCTGCGGCGTTGAACAGCGTGAACGCCCTTGCCACGGCTGCCCTGTCCTCGTCCGAGAGCAGGCGCAACACCTCGCGGATCTCTCGTCGACGCCGCTGTGTCACGGCTTCGACCAGGCGGCGGCCATCATCGGTGAGCTCGATGAGCACCTCGCGCCGGTTCGCCGGATTCTCGGTGCGTGTGATCCAGCCACCCGCGACCATGCGGTCGACCGAGCGGGTGAAGGTCGACGGCACGGCGCCGACGCGTTCCGCGATCGAACCGACCCTGGTCGGCCCGTCGACCGAGAGCAGTACGAGCACCCGGAACTGCGGAAGCGTGACGACCTCGAGCGCGCTCGCGACCGAGCGGGCCACCACCCCCAGCAGCGCCCGCGATGCGGTCAGTGTCGCGTCCGCCGGGTCCGGCAGGGCCGTCAGCAGCTCATCAGCCATTGGACGCCTCCTGCCGCGCGGCGAGGACGGTCGAGTCGTTGAGGTGGGTGAGGTCGATGCTGAGCACCTGTTCGTCGTCGACAGCGCTGATGCATGCCGGGTCTGTCGCAGGCAACCGTGATGCGTTGCGTTCGGGGGTGTCTGGCATGATCGACCTCCAATGTGCATTTACGAAATAATTGCATATACGCAAATGATCCGACAAGACTGACGCGATGACGTTCAGCGAGTCGTCAGCAAGCCGGGAACACCTCCGCAGAACCGTTGCGTCTCACCCGGAGACACCCCGGGTCGACCCGCTTCCCAGCAGCTGATCACTGCGGTGGGCGCGGCCGGCGTGGAGCTGCAGGGCGCTGCTCACTAGGGGGAAGTGGCTGAAGGCCTGCGGGGTGTTGCCGAGCTGGCGCTTCGCCGCGGGATCCCATTCCTCGCTGAGCAGGCCTACGTCGTTGCGCAGCGTGAGAAGCCGCTCGAAGAGCGCAGTGGCCTGCCGTCGCTCGCCGGCACTGTGGAGGGCGTCGACCAGCCAGAACGAGCAGGCCAGGAACACTCCTTCGCCCCCGGTCAGCCCGTCGTCGGCATCCGCCGTCTGATAGCGCCGCACCAGGCCGTCCTCGGTGAGGCCGTTCTGGATCGCCGCGATCGTGCCCTTCACCCGCGGATCGGTTCCCGGCAGGAATCCGAGGCGGGGGATCATCAGCAGACTGGCGTCGAGGGCCTTGCTGCCGTAGGACTGCGTGAAGGTGTTGCTCTCGGCGTCGTAACCGTTGGCGAGCACATCGGCGTGGATCTCATCGCGGAGCCGCGCCCACCGTTGCCCTGGCCCCTTCAGATGGTGGACGGCCACAGCACGGCTCATCCGGTCGGCGGCGACCCAGGCCATCACCTTCGAGTGAGTGAAGTGGCGGCGGTCGCCGCGCATCTCCCAGAGCCCGTTGTCGGGCTCCTGCCAGTGCCCCTCGAGGTGGTTCATCAGCGCCACCTGGATGTCCCAGGCGTCGCCGGTCGAGCCGAGGCCCGCCTCCCGCGCCAGGTTGAGGCCGTCGAGGGTCTCGCCCCACACGTCGAGCTGCAACTGACCGGAGGCGGCGTTGCCGGTGCGCACCGGTACGGAGCCCTCGTAGCCGGCGAGCCAGGGCAGCTCGGCCTCGGGCAGGCGCCGGGTGCCGTCGACGCTGTACATGATCTGCAGCGTGCCGGGTTCCCCCGCGACCGAGCGCAGCAGCCACTCCCGCCAGGCCTTCGCCTCGGCGAGGTATCCGGCGGCGAGAAGCGCCTGCAGAGTGTAGGTCGAATCCCGCAGCCAGCAGTAGCGGTAGTCCCAGTTGCGGGAGCCGCCGATCTGCTCGGGCAGCGATGTCGTCGGCGCAGCGACGATCGCGCCGGTGGGCTGGTATGTCAAGGCCTTCAAGGTGAGCAGCGAGCGCTTGATTGGCTCGCGGTAGGGGCCGTCGACCCGGGCGCCCTGCCCGCTCCAGCGGGTCCAGAACGCGACCGTGTCGGCCAGCGCCTTCTTGGCGTCAACCGGGCGCGGGTCCGGCTCGTGGCTCGCGCTCCAGGTCAGGACGAAGGGCACCCGGTCGCCGGCGTGGACGGCGAAGTCCGCAACTGTCGCCCAATCCTCGCCGCGGCTCGCCACCGGGCTGCTGAGCCGGATCGCGTCGGGCCCGGCGACGGCCTGCATCCGATCCGGGTAGTGGCGAACCCAGGGCACCACGCGGCCGTAGTCGAATCTCAAGCGCAGCTCGGAGCGCATCTGCACGACCCCGCTCACGCCCACGACGATCCGGACTACATCTGGCGCCTCGTCGCGAATCGGCATGAAGTCGATCACGCGGACGGTCCCGCTCTCGCTCTCCCACTCGGTCTCCAGCACCAGCGTTTCCTCGACGTACGCGCGGCGAGAGCACCTGCCCCCGCCGGCGGGGGCCAGCAGCCAGTGGCCCGCATCGCGCGTATCGAGAAGCGCGGCGAAGCATGCGGGCGAATCGAAGCGCGGCAGGCACAGCCAGTCGATCGAGCCCTCGGTGCTGACCAAAGCAGCCGTCTGCAGATCGCCGATAAGCGCATAATCTTCGATTCGGCTCATGCCCGATCATCGCATCACACACCTTTGGTTCTGATGTCGGTTGAGTAGCGTGGCCGCGAACGCACCGAATGCGGGCGTCGGAAAGGCATCCCATGCTGCTCGAGGGCAAGACCATCATCGTGACCGGCGGAAACAGCGGAATCGGCGAGGCGATCGTCCTGGCCGCCGCGGCCGAGGGAGCCAACGTGGTCGTGGACTACGTCGCGCATCCCGCGGCTACGACGAGCGTCATCGATCAGGTGACGGCCGCCGGCGGCCATGCCATCGGGGTGGATGCCGACGTATCCAGACTTGGCGACCTGTACCGGATGATCGTCGCGGCCGTCAACACCTACGGATCTCTCGACGTCATGGTCAACAATGCCGGAGTCGAGACGCGCACCTCGATACTCGAGACCACCGAAGAGCAGTACGAGCACGTGCTCGACGTCAACCTCAAGAGTGCGTTCTTCGGCACGCAATTCGCTGCGCAGCAGTTCATGAAGCAAGGGACGCCGGGCCTTGTCATCAACATCTCATCAGTGCACGAGGACTGGCCGATGCCAGGCAACATCGCGTATTGCGTCTCGAAGGGCGGCACCCGCATGCTCGCCCGGACGGCGGGCGTCGAACTCGGCCGGCATGGCGTGCGCGTGGTGAACGTCGCGCCGGGCGCAGTGGCCACCCCCATCAACGCGGCGACGATCGACGACCCGGCGACGCTCAAGGAACTTGACGCCGGCATCCCGCTCAATCGTCTCGCGCACTCATCGGAGATCGCCGATGTGGTGGTGTTCCTGGCGTCAGGCAAGTCGAGCTACATGACGGCGACGACGGTCTTCGTCGACGGCGGGATCATGCAGGGCAGCGTCGGGCTCTGACCCCGGTGTAGCAGTCCGCCGGCCCCCGGCCCGGCCAGATTGGGTGCGCAGGACGGTGTGCCGGGAAGTCTGGTCGGCAGTGACTCGCTGACGTCGCGGAAGGGCGCGCCAATGGAGAACGAATCGTTCCCAGCGACCGTCCTCGTCTACGCCGCCGCGGTGGTCGCCGCGGTGTTCTCCAATCGGCTCACCCGTCTGCTGCGGCAGTGCAACCGCGACTATCCGGTCACCCGAAAGTAAAGCAGGGGGTTGATGAGGATCATCACGGCAAACGAGCCATCAAAGCCAGGTGCGACCAATGTGACGATGACCGCCTCCCGGGTCAGGCTCGAGGCGAGTTGGGGCCGGGTGTCCAACGCTTAGCGGGCGGATATACGTAGCGCGCGATGGTAGTGCTGACCCAGCCAATGAGGAAACCGGCAAACACGAGCAGCACATGAGGGGCGACAGCAGGTTTGATCGCGAAGAAAATCGTGAGAACGATCGTCCAGGCTATGGCGAGACCCACGCTGTAAATCCAGAAGTTCCGAAGCCTGGACAACGAGAGCCCTTCTTGATCAACGCGACCCCTGAAGCTTAATCCCGTGCCCCTATCGAGCGGGGCACGGTCGGCAGCCTTCAGGGGGAGCCGTGGCCGCTCGCGCACGGGCGGGAAGATCATTTTTTTTTGGGAGAGCACCCTGCGACAGCTACGCCACCGCTCTACGCAGCACCCCGTTCTCTTACTCAAGCAGCCCGAACTGCTTCTTCGCCTCATGCAGTTCGGCGTTCGCCGTCGCAGTCGTCCCCGGCTTCACACCGTCCTCGATCTCGGGACGTCCTCGGACATGGCGTCGGCGCGATGAACATCCCCCCGCGGTCAGCCCGATCACCACAGATCAGGAGTCATCCCAACCTTCAGTAGTCCCCTACTTAGTCCTTAGTCGCCAGGTGTTTTCGGCCGGTCGAGTCCCATCGAGGTCGAAGCGCTACGTTGCGGTCGTGGGTGGCTTCTTCTCTTGGGTGGCGGGTTCGGGCGTCGTGCAGGGCGTCATCATCGGCGGCGCGCTGGCCTACCTGACGACGGTGCTGATCCTGGATGCGGTGGCGAAGGCCGAAACAGCGACCGCCAACGGCTGGAAGGCGATCCGCAGGGCGGGCCAGCCCGGTAACGGATTCTTCGTGCGCGCGGCGCTGCAGAAGGCCCTGCCGGTCGTGAACGTGTTCGAGGAGGCCGCCTACTGGACGGCGGAGGTGGACGGTTCGGGGAAGCGGCTCACCGGCGAGCGCGCCTACCGCGTGCACTTCCCGCGAGGGCAGCTTCCGCCGAACGATGCCTTCTGGTCCCTCACCGCGACCGACACCGTGGGGTACATGGTCAGCACCTCGAGCGGTCGATCCAGTGTCGACGACCACTCCGGTCTGCTGGCGAACGCCGACGGCTCGGTCGACATCCTCCTGCAGGCGCAGGCACCGAACGGAGCGACGCAGAACTGGTTGCCGACGCCGACCGGGCGGTTCAAGCTCATGCTCCGGACCTATCTGCCCGGGGCGGCGATCGTGGACGGCGGCTACGAGGTGCCGCCGGTCGTCGAGGTGCGGCCGTGAACCGTGTGATCCTCAAATACGGCTACCCGATCACCGCCGTGATCCTGGCCATCTTCGTCTGGGTCGTCTACCGACGGATCGCCGACGGCGGGGTGCAGGCGATCGTCCCGCTCGCCGTGGTGGCCGTGGTCGTCTGGCTGCTCGGGGTGTTCGTCTTCATCTGGCTCTGGCCGCGGATCACGGTCGGTGGCTTCAAGCGCGCGATCCTCCGGCACGGATTCGGCGGCGGCCCCATCCCGGTCAACACGCTCTACGCCGTTCCTCATCGCTCGTCGCAGACCGCCTCGACCGGCAGCCTGATCGCGACCGGCGCCGACGACCTGCTCTACGTCGGCGGCTGGCTCGACCTGACGGCGGGACCGCGGGTGCTGCAGGTGCCCGAGATGGACGGGCGCTACTACAGCATCCAGTTCACCGACCCGAGCAGCGGTGCGAACGTCGCCTACGTCGGCACGCGGACCACCGGAACCGGCCCGGCTGACTTCCTCCTCTGCGCGCGTTCCCGGCGGGGCGAGGCGCCAGCGGAGATGCACCGCATCGACCTGCCGGGACGCTCGGCGCTGCTCATCGGTCGGGTCTTCGCCGCCGGCGAGGACGACCGAGTCGCCGCCTATGCGCTGGCGAAGCAGATCAGACTCACGGCGCCGGGCCACTCGGAATGATCGCACTGGCGTCGGCCGAGAGTCGACCCGGATCCCTCAGCGATTCGACACGCTCGGGATCGCGGGCACGACGATGACCGGCACGTCGGCGAACTCGAGAACACGAAGCGTCCTGGAGCCGATGCCGGGGATGGTGTGTCCCGGTCGGTCGACGCGCGCCATGACGATGTAGTCGGCACCGACTTCGGCCGCCGCATCGAGGAGCGACGGTGCGACCAGGCCTCGGCGGGCCTCGGACGTGAACGGGACGCCGGCCGCAGCAGCGACGCGCTCAAGGTGGCGGAGGACGCCGTCGCGGACGAGTGGCGCGGTGTCAGCGTCGGCGCGCGCGGTTCCCGGCGGGACGCCCGGCGCGGTTCGGGAGGCCGGTGCGGCCGGCGGCTCGACGACCTCGACCGCGTGGACCCGCGCGCCGAGGGCCTTGGCGAGGGCGATGCCGCGCTCCGCCGCCGCGAAGGCCGTCGCCGAGTCATGCACGGCGACGAGGACGATGCCGCTCATTCCTGCTCCTTCCCATCCCGCCGCTCGGCCGACCAGCGGACGCGGAGGTTCTCCTCGAGCTCGAGGTCGTCGATGCGGCGGCGCAGATCGGAGAGCGAGGCCTCGAGCCGCGGCACCCAGCGGTGCGTCACGGCGCGCTCCCGCTGCCGGGTCGTCAGAAGCTCCGCGGCGATGCGGCGCACCGCCTCCTCCGACGCCGCGTGCCGGATGGCCGCCTCGGCCGCGAGGCGGTGCGCGACCGTCGCGTACGCGAGCGCGCTGCTGCCGGACACCGGTGCCGCCTCGGGCAGCACGACCTCCGCCTCCGCGGGGAAGCGGACGCCCATCGTCACCGACCAGCTCAGCTCCGCCGCGGCGGTCGGCGGCGGCGCGGCCCGCGCGATGCCCTCTGCGCCGTCGATCGCCGCCGCCCGGGCGAGCCAGCGGTCAGCCTCGCGCGCGGCCGCCTCGAATTCATCCCGTTGCCGGTCGGCGGCGAGTCGCATCCGCTCGACCTCGTCCTCGAGGATGCGGCGCTTGCGGCCGAGCAGTTCCGCGCCGCGTTCTGCGACGGCGAGGCGGGCCTCGATGCGGACGCGGTCGGCGCGGCTGGCGGGGCTCATCCTTCGGCTCCGTCCGGGATGTCCGCCGCACCGTCGGTGGTGTCCGGCTTCGGAAGGTAGCGGTCGACGAATTCGCGCGGGATCATCGTGAGCTCCCGCTTCGGCAGCACGGCGAGCGCGCGCCAAGCCCGGCCGAGCGTGTCGTTCAGGTCGCGGCGCTCGTCGTCCCGCTGCGCGAACAGCCCCCGTTCCACCGCGTCGCGGAACTCGATGAACTCGCGGTCGGTCTCGCCGAGCGCCGATTCCCCGATCAGCTCGGACAGCTCGGCGGCGCTCCGCGCCCGTGCGAGCGCCGCGATGACCTGCGCCGCGACGTCCCGGTGGTCCTCGCGCGTCCGCCCCGCGCCGGTGCCGGATCGCATGAGGCGGGAGAGCGAGGAGAGCACGTCGACGGGCGGGTAGACGCCCCGCGCTTCGACCTCCGCGGAGAGTACGATCTGACCCTCGGTGATGTAGCCGGTGAGGTCCGGGACCGGGTGCGTGATGTCGCCGCCCGGCATCGTGAGCACGGGGAGAACCGTCACCGAGCCGTCCCGCCCGCGAACCCGGCCGCAGCGCTCGTAAAGCGTCGCGAGGTCGCTGTAGAGGTAGCCGGGGTAACCGCGCCGGGCGGGGATCTCCTTCCGCGCCGCCGACACCTCGCGGAGCGCCTCCGCGTAGCTCGTCATGTCGCTCATGATGACGAGCACGTCCTGGCCGCCTTCGTAGGCGAGGTCCTCCGCGATCGTCAGCGCGATCCGCGGAGTGAGGATGCGCTCGATGACCGGGTCGTCGGCGGCGTTCAGCAGCAGCACGAGCTCGCCTGCGGCGCTGCGGTCCTCGAGCCGGTCGCGGACGAAGGCGATGTCCGGGTGCGTGAGCCCCATCGCCGCGAACACGACGCGGAACGGCCTCCCCTGCGAGCTCGCCTGCGCCGCGATCTGCGTGGCGAGCTCGAGGTGCGGCAGTCCGGCCGCCGAGAAGATCGGGAGCTTCTGCCCGCGGACGAGCGTCATGAGCCCGTCGATGACCGACACCCCGGTGAGCACCGGCTCGTCCGGGGGCTCGCGGAACACCGGGTTGAGCGGCCAGCCGGCGACCGGGGCGAAGCGCTCGCCAGTCACCTCGGGGCCGCCGTCGAGCGGTGCACCCCGCCCGTTGCAGATGCGGCCGAGCCAGCCGTCGCCGACCGGCACCTGGAGCGGCTGCCCGTCGAAGCGCACCTCGACACCGCCCGGCGTGAGCCCCGCGGTGCCCTCGAGCACCTGGACGGTCGCGAGGTCGCGGTTGACCTCGAGCACGAGGCCGTGCCGTTCCGCGCCGTCCCCGACGGAGATGCGAGCGAACTCGTCCCAGCCGACCCCGGCCGCGTCGCCGACAACGACGAGCGGGCCGCGGACGCTGCGGAGGTCGCGGTGGGCCACAGCGGCCCCGGTAAGGAGCGGGGCATCCTGGCTCGTCGCGGCAGCATCGGGTGCGGTGCCTGCGTCGGGCGTGTGCGTCTCCTCGCTCACGACGCCGTCCCCAACTCCGCGAGGAAGGCATCCCGTCGCCCCGCGATCCCCGCCGCGTCGTCCGGCCCGAACTCCTCGCGGGCTCGCAGCAGCGGTGAGAAGTCCCACTGCTCGAGCGTCGCCGCAGCGACCCCAGCGGCGACGAGCCGCTGGCATTCGTCGATCGTGTCGAGCGCGAAGCCGAGCAGGGCGGCGCTCTTCTCGGCTGAGCTCGAAGCATCGGCCGCTCCGAGCGCGTTCTGCGTCAGGACGCCCTCCTGCAGCAGCCTGCCGCCGAGCAGGATCATGCGCTCCCGGCCGGGCAGCGCGCTCGAGCCGATCACCTCGGCGAGGCCGGCGAGCCGGTCCGCCTCGGCGAGTGTGCCTATCGCCCGCGCGCGCCGGTCCGCCCAGTCCGGGTCATCGTTCGTCGCGTGCCATCGGGCGATCTCGTCGACGTCGCGCGCGAAGGAGCCGTGCCAGCTCACCGCGGGGTAGTGGCGGGCGTAGGCGAGATCGCGGTCGAGCAGCCAGAGCGCGCGGACGAAGCGCTCGGTGTTCGTCGTCACCGGTTCGGTCATGTCGCCGCCGGGCGGGGAAACGGCACCGATCACGGTCACGGCCGCCGTCTGCCCGCCGAGCGTGCGGACGCGCGCGGCGCGCTCGTAGAAGGCGGCGAGCGCCGACGCGAGCGAGGCCGGATAGCCCTCCTCGGCGGGGAGGTCGCCGTTCCGGTTCGCGAACTCGCGCAACGCCTCCGCCCAGCGGCTCGTCGAGTCGGCGATGACGACGGCGTCATGACCCATGTCGCGGTAGTACTCGGCGATCACGACGCCGGTGTAGATGCTCGCCTCGCGGGCCATCATCGGCATGTTCGAGGTGTTCGCCACGATGACGGTGCGGTCGATGAGCCGGCCGCCGTGCCGGTCGGTGAGCTCGGCGAGGCTTGTCAGGACGTCGGCCATCTCGTTGCCGCGCTCACCGCAGCCGACGTAGACGATGACGTCGGCATCGCTCCACTTCGCGATCTGCTGCAGCGTCATCGTCTTGCCTGTCCCGAACCCGCCCGGGATCGCCGCCGCCGTCCCCGCCGCAACCGGGTACAGCAGGTCGAGGACGCGCTGGCCGGTATGAAGCGGGAGGACGTCGGCGAGCCGTTCCGCGAACGGGCGCGGGCGCCGCAGCGGCCATGGCTCGGCCAATCGCACCTCGCGCCCGGCGATGCGGGCGATGGCGTCCCGCGCCGCCGTCTCGCCGTCGGCGGCGATCCATTCAAGTGCACCGGACACCCCGGGCGGGACGAGGACCCGGTGCTCCACCGCGCCTGAATCGGGAACGGTGCCGAGCACCTCGCCCGCCTCGACCTGGGTTCCCTGCGTCGCCGACGGCACGAAGCGCCAGCGTCGGTCGAGGATCGCCGGATCCTGCGTCGAGCCGGGGCGGTCCGGCCGGAGCCACTGCGGCGCACCCGAGAGTGGGCGGAGCAGACCGTCGAATGCGTTCCCGAGCAGCCCGGGACCGAGCAGTCCGCTGAGCTGCTCGCCCTCCGGTTCCGCGGCGTCTCCGGCGGCGAGTCCGCCGGTGTACTCGTAGGCCTGCAGCACGGCTGAGTCGCCGTCGATCGCGATCGTCTCCGCCGTGATGCGCGCGGGACCGAGGGTGACGATCTCGCCCATCGAGAGCCCTGGAAGCCGCTCGGCCTCGACGACCGGACCATTGACGCGTGCGATAACGCCGCTCATGACGGTCCTCGCCGCAACCAGTCGCTCGCTTCGGCGGCGAGCGCGGGAAGGCTCGCGTCGATGCGCCGGCTGCCGTCGGAGGCGACGATGCCGCCCTCCGGAGCCGTCTCGATCTTCGCAGCCGGCCCGAGCAGCGCGCGAGCCTCGGCGCGGAGGCGGCGCTCGAGCGCGGCATAGCCCTTGCCGCCGCGGAGCGAGGCGACGGCCTCCGCGACCGCGGCATCGGTCGCGGCGTCCGCCTCCGCCTGTGCTCGGAGCACGGTCTCGCGGGCGGTGCGACGCGTGCGCGCGGACCGGGCGGCTGCGACGCGGCGGCCGGCCGCTTCGCCGTCCGCACGTGCGGCGACGAGCAGTGCGTCGGCCTGCCGATGAGCGTCCGCGATCGCCGCGGCGGCATCTCGCTCGGCGTCGGCGGCGATCGCGTCGGCCTGCTGCTCGGCTGCGGCCCGCAGCGCGGCCCGCAGCGGGGCGAGTGCGGCGTCGGCGCCTTTCGGGAGCTCGCTCATGCCGGGAGCACCGTCGTGAGCCGTTCGCCGCGTCGCGCGCCGATCGCGCCGGCGGCGGCCGGCGTCAGGATGACGACGCCGGAGGCCGACGGCAGCGCGTCCCACGCCCGGCGGGCCGCGTCGGGGTCTTCCGCCGGCCGGATCGCGACCCCGGCGAGCGCGTAGCCCTCGATGCGGGCGACCTCGCCGATCGCAGCGACGCCCGCCCGCCGCAGCTCAGGCATTGCCGATCAGGATGATCGCGATGATGAGGCCGTAGATCGCGATGCCCTCTGCGAGGCCGACGATGACCATCGAACGGCCGAACATCTCCGGCCGCTCGCTCATCGCCGCGAGCGCCGCCGAGCCGGTGTACGCGACCGCGATCGCCGCACCGATCGACGAACCGGCGACCGCGATCGCCGCACCGAGTAGCGCAGCCCACGACGCGGACGGAGTCGCCGACGCGGACGCCGCCGTGGTCGTCGAGGTCGCCACCGCCGCCGCAGCGCCGGGGTGGAGCGCGGCGACGAGTGCGACGACGCCCGCGAAGGCGAGCGCCGCATTCGCCCCGAGCAGAAGGCCGAGGCCGGTGCGCCGTCGTCGGCGCAGCAGTGCCATCGAGAGGGCCGTGATGACGACGAGGAGGGCGATGGCGGACAGCCAGAGGATCACGGGATAGCCCCTTCCGGTGCGATCGGTTCAGTTGCAGTCTGCGCGGTCGCGGTTCCGACGGCGGAACCGGTCTCGGCGCCAGTCTCCTCCATGGGCAGCGCCGGCGCCCACGGCCGGAACGCGCGTCCCTCCCCGAGGAGGATCCGGGAGAACAGCTCGTAGTACTCGAGTCGGAGCGCCTGGATGCCGGCGACGAGAAGCTCGAGGCCGAAAGTGACCGCATTCCCGACGAGGAACAGCAGGATCGCGAGCGGCGCCCGCCAGTCCGCATGCCACAGGCCGGACGTTCCCTGCCAGACGACCATCGTCAGCGCCGCGTGGGTGAGGCCGAATGCGGCGAGGCGTGCGAAGGAGATGAGGTTCGAGCCGAGCCTGATGACCGTGTCGACGAGCTCGATCGCGGCCTGCATGACGCCCATCCCGCCACCGCCCGACTCGACATAGAGCCCGACGAAGATCGCGGCGAGCGCGAGCAGGCCGACGGCGCCCGCGGCGATGTCGAGCGCGACGGCGCCGAAGGTGACGCCGCCTGCGGCGAACGCGACTGCGAGGTAGAGCAGGATGCCGGCGATGCCGCTGCGGGAATACAGCGCGAAGCCCCAGCCGCCCTCGCGCACGCGGTTGATCGCGCCGACGACCATCGAGATCGCAAGCAGGGCGGCGCCGACGAGCATGCCGACGACCATCAGCGTGATCGGCTGGGCGAGCGGGTCGAGCCACAGCGTCGGGACGACGCCGGTCGGGCCGAAGAACTCGCCGTAGAGCAGGCCGACGAGCGCTGCGACGACGCCCGCCGCGATGATGAATCCGCCGAGCCGCCGGTACCGGCGCATCGGCTTGATCCAGCCGGCCGCGACCGCGACGCCGGCGAGCGCGAGGACGAGCCCGTGCCCGACGTCGCCGAACATGATGCCGAACATGAGGACATAGCTGGCCGCGGCGAGCCAGCCCGGGTCGACGTCGTCGTAGGGGACGACGCCGTAGGTGTCGACGAGGATGCGGCGCGCCGTCGGCCGCTTCGGTCCAGCGAGCTGCGTCGGCGGCTGTTCGCCGCGCGGCTGGGCGATCGGGACCGCGGCGGCGCCGATCACGTCGAGTCCGGCGCTCAGCTCGGGCAGTCGCGGCGCCGGCGTCCAGCCGACGTAGCCGGCGACCGGCCCGGAGACGACGGCGGCGCGCTCGGCACGGGCGAATTCTTCGTTCGCGGTCTCGGCGGACCCGGTCGGCAGCGCGAGCTCGACTCCGCCGTGCTTCGCGATCGCAACGAGCATCGGCCGCACCCGGTCGGCCGGGGCGACGAGTGCGACGCGCTCCATCCGCGTCGGGGTGAGGGAGCTACGCCACGACATCGAGCACCGCTCTCCCCGCACGTTCGGCCGCATCGCGACCCGGCGCCGCCGCCCGATCGGCCGCGCCGCCGTCGGC
>NZ_DAIEII010000074.1:0-32209 GCF_027352875.1 Gryllotalpicola sp. | reverse complement strand
TCCGCGGGTGCGGGTGCGGGTGCGGCGGCGGGTGCGGCGGCGGGTGCGGGCTCCGCGGCGGCGAGTGCAGGCTCCTGGGCCACGGGTGCGGGCTCCTGGGCCACGGGTGCGGGCTCCGCGGCTGCGCTCGGGGCCGCCGGCGCCGCACTGGCGAACTGCTCCTTGAGGGAGGCGGCGAACGCGGCGGCGGTGAGGGCGACGAACTTCACGCGGATGCCGAGCAGGTCGAGGATCGCCTGGCGGAGGAGCTCGCTCGCGCCGTCCGCCTGGCCGGGGACCGGGCGGAAGGAGTCCCGCTCGGCATCGGACGGGAAGGTCAGCGTCAGCACGTCGCCGTCGAGCTTGCGCACCGTCGCCGTGAAGACGACCAGCCACGCCGCGCGCCTGGCCTTCTGCACCCGGTCGAGAACCTGCGGCCAGGCGTCTTTGAGCTGCTGGAGGGTGACCGGGCCGGCGGGAGTCGGGGCCGAGACGGCGGTCTCCGCCACGCCGGTGACGCCGGGGGTGGTCCACTCGCCGGCGGGCGCGGGCGCGGGCACGGGCGCGGGCGCGGGCGCGGCGGGCGACACCGCGGCAGCCGGCGCCGCCGCCACGGCAGGGATGGCAGGACCTGAGGCTGCGGGAGCTGCAGGGATGACCGCGCCGGGGCCGGAGTGCACGGCGGCATCCCGCTCCACCAAGGCGCGCGCGAGCATGAGCTCGAGCTGCAGGCGCGGCGCCGTCGTCCCCGACATCTCGGTCAGTGCCGCAAAGACAATGTCGGCCACCCGCGACAGCTCGCCCGAGCCGAACGAGCGCGCCTGCGTCGCCATCCGGTCGAGCTCGTCGGCGGGTACCCCGCGCAGGACTGCGGCGGCGGATTCCCGCCCCGCGGCCGCGATGACGATGAGGTCGCGCAGCCTCTCCAGCAGGTCTTCGACGAACCGGCGCGGGTCCTGCCCGGTCTGGACGACCCGGTCGACGGCGGCGAACGCCGCCGCGGCGTCGCGGCCGGCCAGCGCATCCACCACCTCGTCCAACAGCGCGGCGTGCGTGTAGCCGAGCAGCGCGACCGCGCGCTCGTAGTCGATCACATCGCCTTCCGACCCCGCCATGAGCTGGTCGAGCAGCGAGAGCGTGTCGCGCGGCGAACCGCCACCGGCGCGCACCACGAGCGGCAGCACACCGGGCGCGGCGGCGATGCACTCTTCGGAGCAGAGCTTCTGCACGTAGTCGAGCATGAGCGCGGGCGGCACGAGCCGGAACGGGTAGTGGTGGGTGCGCGAGCGGATCGTGCCGATGACCTTCTCCGGCTCGGTGGTGGCGAAGATGAACTTCACATGCTCGGGCGGCTCTTCCACGATCTTGAGCAGCGCATTGAAGCCCTGCGGCGTCACCATGTGCGCCTCGTCGAGGATGAAGATCTTGTAGCGGTCGCGCGCCGGGGCGAAGATCGCGCGCTCGCGGATGTCGCGGGCGTCGTCGACGCCGTTGTGGCTCGCCGCGTCAATCTCGACGACGTCGAGCGAGCCCTGCCCGCCGCGACCGAGCTCGACACAGGATTCGCAGACACCGCACGGCGTGTCGGTCGGGCCCTCGACGCAGTTGAGGCAGCGCGCCAGAATGCGCGCGCTCGTCGTCTTGCCGCAGCCGCGCGGCCCCGAGAACAGGTAGGCGTGGTTGACCCGGTTGGTGCGCAGCGCCGTCATCAGCGGCTCGGTCACCTGAGCCTGGCCGATCATCTCGGCGAAGGTCTCGGGCCGGTAGCGGCGGTAGAGGGCGGTGACCACTCTCTGATGGTAGTGAGCCGCGCTGACAGCGGGCCTGAACCGGAACCGCCCGCCGGGCGTTCCCCCCGAAACTGCGCTGCACGCGCAAGCCGGCGGGCGGTATCCGCTGTTCAGTTGCCCCCGAAGCCGCGTCGCGAAGAGTTGTGAGGCCCCACGAGTGCAACGCGTCCTTCGCTGGGAACAATCGGCGCACCATCCGCCGCCGTTAGTGCGCTTGCGGGGCTCAGAAGAGCAGCGCGAGCACCTCGCGGGCGATCTCGAGCTCCTCGTTCGTCGGCACCACGAGAACCGTGACACGCGAGGCATCCGAGGAGATGGTGCGGATTCCGCCCTCGGCGCCCTCGTTGCGCCCGGGCTCCACCTCGATGCCCAGATGGCCGAGCCCCGCGAGCACCTCGGCGCGCACCGCCGCGCTGTGCTCGCCGATGCCCGCCGTGAAGGAGACGACGTCGAGCCCGCCGAGCAGCGCAGCGTACGCGCCGACGTAGTGCGTGATGCGCCGCCGGAACACCTGCGCGGCCAGAGCGGCGCGCTCGTCGCCGGCGGCCGTCGCCGCCTGCACGTCGCGCCAGTCGGCGTGCCCCGAGAGGCCGAGGAGGCCGCTGCGCGTGTTGAGCAGCTCGTCGAGCTCGTCGGCGCCGAGCCCCGCCCGGCGCATGAGGTGGAGCAGCACGGCGGGATCGAGGTCGCCCGAGCGGGTGCCCATGACGAGGCCCGCGAGCGGGGTCAGCCCCATGCTCGTGTCGACGGAACGGCCGCCGTCGATCGCGCACGCCGAGGCGCCGTTGCCGAGGTGGAGCACGATCTGCTTGAGCGAATCCAGCGGCCGGCCGAGGAAGCGCGCCGCCTCGCCGGACACGAACCGGTGAGAGGTGCCGTGGAAGCCGTAGCGGCGCACCCGGTACTGCTCGGCGAGCTCGCGGTCGATCGCGTAGGTGTACGCCTCGGGCGCGAGGGTCTGATGGAACGCCGTGTCGAAGACCGCCACCTGCGGGATGCCGGGAAAGGCGTCCTGCACCGCGCGGATGCCGTCGAGGTTCGCCGGGTTGTGCAGGGGCGCGAGCTCGGCGAGCGCGTCGATCCTCGCGAGCACGCCGTCGTCGACGAGGGTCGCCGCCGAGAAGTCGGAGCCGCCGTGCACGACGCGGTGCCCCACGGCGTCGGCGGTGAGACCGAGCCGTTCCAGCTCGCCGATCATGGTGCGGCAGGCCGCTACGTGATCCGTGACCCGCTCGATCAGCCCGCTCGCGAGGACCGACTCGGCCGTCATGTCGATGAGCTGGTACTTCAGCGAGGACGAGCCGCTGTTGACGACGAGGATGCCGGTCACTCGGTGCTCTGCGCCTGGATGGCCGTGATCGCGATGGTGTTGACGATGTCCTCCACCAGCGCGCCGCGCGAGAGGTCGTTCACCGGCTTCTTGAGCCCCTGCAGCACCGGCCCGATCGCCACCGCGCCCGCGCTGCGCTGCACCGCCTTGTACGTGTTGTTACCCGTGTTGAGATCGGGGAAGATGAACACCGTCGCGCGCCCCGCCACCCGCGAGCCCGGCGCCTTCGCCGCGGCCGTCACCGCATCCGCCGCCGCGTCGTACTGCAGCGGCCCGTCGACGAGCAGCTCCGGAGCCCGCTCGTGGACCAGCTCGGTCGCGGCCTTGACCTTGTCGACGTCGGCGCCCCTGCCGGAATCCCCCGTCGAGTACGACAGCATCGCCACCCGCGGCTCGATCCCGAACTGCTGGGCTGTGGCCGCCGCCGAGATGGCGATGTCGGCGAGCTGCTCGGCGGTCGGATCGGGCACCACCGCACAGTCCCCGTAGACGAGCACCCGGTCGGCGAGCGCCATGAGGAAGACACTCGATGCGATCGAGACGCCCGGCTTGGTCTTGATGATCTCGAATGCCGGACGGAGGGTGTGCGCGGTGGTGTGCACCGCCCCCGAGACCATGCCGTCGGCCATCCCGAAGTACACCATCATCGTGCCGAAATAGGCCACATCGGTGACGATGTCGAGCGCCTGGTCGAGCGTCACGCCCTTCTTGGCGCGCAGCTCGGCGTACTTCTCGCCGAACAGCCGATGCAGCGTCGGATCGGAGGTGCTCACGACGCGCGCCTGGTCGAGGTGGAGGCCGAGGGAGCGGGCACGGGCGCGCACGGATTGCTCGTCGCCGAGGATCGTGAGATCGGCGATGCCGCGCGCCAGCACGATCGCCGCCGCTCTCAGAATGCGGTCCTCTCCCCCCTCGGGAAGCACGATGTGCTTCGTGACGCTGCGGGCGCGCTCGGCGAGCCCGTACTCGAACATCAGCGGGGTGACGACGGGCGAGGCCTCCACGTCGAGCGCGTCGAACAGCGCGATGTGGTTGACGTTGCGGTCGAAGAGCGCGATCGCGCGCTCCTCCTTGCGCTTCGACTCCCCCGCGAGGCGGTTCTGCGCCCGGTTGATGCGCACCGTCGTCTCGTAGGTGCCGTACACCGTCGAGATGATCGGCATCGTCGGATGCATCGCGTCGATGAGGCGCTTGACGGACTCGTCGAGCGCGAAGCCCCCGTTGAGCACGACCGCCGCGCTCGAGGCGAACGCGCCGGACTCGTTCGCGGCGAGCACCGCGAGCAGCACCTCGGCGCGGTCGCCCGGCACGACGACGACGGCGCCCTCGATGAGGCGCGGCAGCATGTGCTCCATCGACATGCCCGCTACGACGATGCCGAGCGCCTCGCGCTCGCACAGCGCCGGGTCGCCGAAGACGAGCTCGCCGTCGACGGCGTCGATGACGGCCGAGACCGTCGGCGCCACGAGCAGCGGGTCCTCGGGGATGACGAACACCGGCGTCTGCCCGTCGACCCGGCCCGGCAGCCCGGAGAGCGCCTGGTCGATCTGCAGGACGGCATCCGGGTCGGCCCGGTTGACGACGACGCCGAGGAGAGCGGCATGTTCGGCGTGGAGCTCGGCGATCGTGGACTCCGCCAGCTGCTTCACCTGCGCGGGGCTCCGCGGGGGGCGGGCGCCCATGACCTCGTCGCCCGCGATGCCGGCGACCCGCCCGCCGAGCACGAGCAGCACCGGCGCGCCGAGGTTCGCGGCGATGCGCGCGTTGAAGCCGAGCTCGGTCGGTGCGCTGACGCCGGTGTAGTCGGAGCCGACGACGACGACCGCGTCGCACTTCGCCTCGACGGCCTTGTAGCGCTCGATGATGCGGCCGAGGGCGACATCCGGATCGCCCTGCACGTCGTCGTAGGTGATGCCGATCACCTCGTCGTAGGTCAGCCCGGCCGTCTGGTTCTCGATGAGGAGCTGCACGACATAGTCCTGCCCGTCGCTCGAGCGCGCGATGGGCCGGAACACGCCGACGCGCTGCACCTGGCGGGTGAGCGCCCGCAGTACGCCGAAGGCGACGGTCGACTTGCCCGTCGACCCCTCAGCCGAGGCCACGTAGATGGACTTGACGCTCATTCGTTGTCGCCACCCGTGCCCTGGTGCGCGCCCGCCTCCGAGCGGCCGTCGCCCCACGCCCAGTTCGCGACCTCAGGGAGGTCCTCGCCGTGCTCGCGCGTGTACGCGCGGGCGCGCACCCGGGCGTCCTGCATCTCCTGGCGCAGCGGGCCGTACTTCTCGGCGAGGCCGGGCACCCGGTCGATGACGTCGATGACGAGATGGTAGCGGTCGAGATCGTTGAGCATCACCATGTCGAACGGCGTCGTCGTCGTGCCCTTCTCCTTGTAGCCGCGCACGTGGAGGTTGGCGTGGCCGGCCCGGCGGTAGGTGAGCCGGTGGATGAGCCACGGATAGCCGTGGTAGGCGAAGATCACCGGCTTGTCGACGGTGAAGATCGCGTCGTAGTCCTGATCGGGGAGACCGTGCGGATGCTCGCTCTCAGGCTGCAGCTTCATGAGGTCGACGATGTTGACGACGCGCACCGCGAGATCGGGAATCCGGTTCTGCAGGATTTCGGACGCCGCGAGGATCTCGAGCGTCGGGACGTCGCCCGCCGCAGCCAGCACGACGTCGGGCGCCTCGCCCGCGACCTCGCTGCCCGCCCACTCGAAGATGCCGAGGCCGCGCTGGGTGTGCTCGGCCGCCTGCTCGACGGTGAGGAGGTTCGGCTGCGGCTGCTTGCCCGCGACGACGACATTGACGTAGTTCACCGAGCGCAGGCAGTGGTCGTAGACCGCGAGCAGCGTGTTGGCGTCGACGGGCAGGTAAACGCGCACGACATCGGCGCTCTTGTTGACGACGTGGTCGATGAAGCCCGGGTCCTGGTGCGAGAAGCCGTTGTGGTCCTGCCGCCAGACGTGGCTCGAAAGCAGGTAGTTGAGGCTCGCGACGGGCCGGCGCCACGGGATCCCGCGGGCCGTCTTCAACCACTTCGCGTGCTGGTTGAACATCGAGTCGACGATGTGGATGAACGCCTCGTAGCTCGTGAAGAGACCGTGCCGCCCGGTGAGCGTGTAGCCCTCGAGCCAACCCTCGCAGGTGTGCTCGGAGAGGATCTCCATGACGCGGCCGGTGGGCGCGAGGTTCTCGTCGGTCGGGCGGATCTCGCCCTCCCACTGCTTGTCCGTCGTGCGGTACACCGACGGTGCGAGACGGTTCGACGCCGTCTCGTCGGGGCCGAAGATGCGGAAATTGTCGGGATTGCCCGCGATGACGTCGGCGAGCCACTCGCCGAGCACGCGCGTCGCCTCGCTGAGCGTGCTGCCCGGCGTCGGAACGTCGGCCCCGTACCGGCGCCAGTCGGGCAGGCGGAGATCGCGCTTGAGCAGGCCGCCGTTCGCATGCGGGTTCGCGCTCATGCGCAGCTCGCCCTCCGGCGCGATCGCGACCGTGTCGGGCAGCGGCGCACCGCTCTCGTCGAAGAGCTCCTCGGGGCGATAGGAGCGCAGCCACTCCTCAAGGATCGCGATGTGCTCCTTCGTGTCGCGCATGTTCGCGAGCGGCACCTGGTGCGAGCGCCAGGAGTCCTCGATGGCGAGGCCGTCGATCGTCTCCGGGCCCGTCCACCCCTTCGGCGTGCGCAGGATGATCATCGGCCACTTGGCCCGGCCCTCGAGTCGGCCCTCGCGGGCTGCGGCCTTGATCTCGGCGATCTCGTCGAGCGCCCGGTCGAGGGTCTCGGCCATGCGCCGGTGCACCGCGAGGTGATCCTCGCGGTGGAAGCCGCCCTCGACGACATAGGGGTGGTAGCCGTAGCCCTCGAAGAGGGCGAGGAGCTCGGCGCGGGGAATCCGGTCGAGAACCGTCGGGTTCGCGATCTTGTAGCCGTTGAGGTGCAGGATCGGCAGCACCACGCCGTCCTGCACCGGGTTGAGCCACTTGTTGGAGTGCCAGCTCGTCGCGAGCGGGCCGGTCTCGGCCTCGCCGTCGCCGACGACCGCGGCCACCAGCAGATCGGGGTTGTCGAACGCGGCGCCGAAGGCATGGCTCAGCGAATAGCCGAGCTCACCGCCCTCGTGGATGCTGCCCGGCGTCTCAGGGGCGACGTGCGACGGGATTCCCCCCGGGAACGAGAACTGGCGGAACAGCTTCCCGATGCCCGCCTCGGTCCTGTCGATGTCGGAGTACACCTCGGAATAGGTGCCATCGAGGTAGGCGCTCGCAACGATCGCGGGGCCGCCGTGGCCGGGCCCGGTGATGAAGAGGGTCGACTGCTGCCGCTCGCGGATGGCCCGGTTGAGGTGCGCATAGATGAAGGTCAGACCCGGCGTCGTGCCCCAGTGGCCGAGCAGGCGCGGCTTGATGTCGTCGTGGGTCAGCGGGCGCTTCAGCAGCGGATTGTCCAACAGGTAGATCTGCCCGACGGCGAGGTAGTTGGCGGCACGCCAGAAGGTGTCGATGAGACGGATGGCCTCGCCTGACACCGGCGCAGAATCGCGAACCGTCCACACGGCTTCAGCCTGTCACGAATCGAATCGGGCCGCATCGGCGCAGCCACGAGTTCATCCCGCTCACCGGGACAGAAAAGGACCACCCGCGCACCCGCCAGAGCCTGGTTACCCTTGCTGCGTCTCCGCCCTGGGGGAGTTGGCCTGGATGGCGCCACGCGGGCGGCCGCCGACCAGTCTATTAGACTCGCTCAGTCCGGAGGATTCGCCTAGTGGCCTATGGCGCACGCTTGGAAAGCGTGTTGGGTGAAAGCCCTCGGGGGTTCGAATCCCCCATCCTCCGCCACTTGAATACCGCGTCTGACCATGCTTTTTTGTGGCCTGGGGACCTTGAAAACAAGGCCATGTGCTGAGATATGTGCTAAGCCCTGCCGCGACGCGAGGCCAGCAACTCCACTGCTGCCTTCTGCATCGTCGGCGTGACGTGGCTGTAGATGTTCATGGTCGTGCTGATCGTGGAGTGGCCAAGTCGTTCTTGAACGATCTTGGGGTGGACGCCGAGTTCGAGCAGGAGCGTGGCGTGCGTGTGCCGTAGTCCCTTGAGCGTGACGCCGCCGGGCAGGTCTTCGATCGCGGCACGAGCGCGGGCGACTCGGTATGTCCAGCGACGTCCGACTTCATTGGGAGAGCGGACCTCTCCGGCGTTGTTGCCGAAGACATAGGCCTCGGGCCGGGCGAGGTCGAGGGATATCGCGCCTCGTTTGGCCTTGTACGCCTTGAGCACGGCGAGTGTTTCGGCATCGAGATCGACGGGCCGCGCCGAGCCGGTCTTGGTCTGCTTCACCGTGTTGCGGATGGTGACGTCGGCGGCGCGGCGAACACTGAGCCTGCCGGCAGTGAAGTTGACGTCACCCCACCGGAGTGCGAGGGATTCGCTGCGCCGCATCCCCGTCCAGGCGATCGTTCTCCAGAGCGGGAACAGGTCGTCCTTGAGCACGTCACGGTTCCAGGCGAGGAAAGCATCGAGTTGCAGCTCCGTCCAGGTGACGATCTCCGGCTTCTGGGCGCGGACCTCGCTGTTCTTCGGCGCCTTGACGGTGCGCTTCTTCCGCGCGGGGTTGGAGGCGATGAAGCCATCATCGAGTGCGGCGTCGAGCATCGCGCCGAGCGCGACGTGCACCTTCTGGACCGTGCTCGCGCCGAGTGGCTGGCCGAGCCCTCGCTTGTCGCGCCGGCCAGAGGTTTCCAGCTCGCGGTAGTGCGCGGCAATGCGGGTCGCGGTGAGCTTGTCGAGGGCGAGGTCGCCGAGTTGCGGCTCGATGTGGTTGCGAATGATCTTCCGGTACCCCTGAATGGTCGATCGCTCCAGTCGCAGCCCTGACACCCACGTCTCGGCATAGGCGGCGACGGTCGGCGTCTTGACGCCGAACTTCTCGTTGTGCGCCTTCTTCTTCAGGGCGTCGGTGAGTGCGTCTTGGGCTTCTTCGGCGCTGGTGAAGCCGCCGCGGGTCATGCGGGTGTCGCCGAGTTCGGGGTGGTCGGGGTCTTTGGGGACGTAGAGCTGGAACTTCCACCGGGTGCCGGCGCGGGTCTCGTAGTGGTCGAGCGCGCCGGGGTGGCGCGAGCGGGAGCGGCGCTGCTTCTTCGGCGCGTCGCTGCCTGCGTCGGGTGAGCTATTCACTGGCACGGATTCTCCTTGTGATGGCGGCGATGTCGCCGGTGTATCCGGGGATGTCGAGGGGCTCGATCGGGGCGAGGGTCGGGTCGAGGTGGCGCCGGCGGGCGTTGGCGAGGTCCAGGCGTTCTCTCTCGCGGCCGGCGGCGCTCTCGTAGGGCTCGCGCTCCACGGTGCCCCCATGCCCGGCGTCGATGCGGCGCAGGGTCTCTTCCGCGCGGTAGAGCGCAGCGGCGGCGAGGTTGCCCTGCTCGGTCCAGTACCGGGTGAGGGCGTCGTCGGTGAGAGCGGTCCTGCCCTCGACCCAGGAACGGAGTTCCTCGGCGTTGAACTGCTCGGGCAGGCCGGTCGGTGCGTCGGCGCCCTCGGGCGGGGTGAGCAGGTCGGCGGGGGTGGTGCTGAGGGCGAAGGCGAGGACGGCGAGGTCGTCGACGTCGACGCGGCGATCGCCGTTCTCGATCTTGCTTATGGCGGACGGTGAGATGGCGCGGCCCGCGGCCTTGATGCGGGCGGAGAGGCTGCGCACGTCGAGGCCGATGCCCTGCCGGGTCCGTCTCAGGTTCGCGGCGACGTGCTGGTTGGTGTTGCCGGGCGGGTTGCCCCGCTGTCTAGGTTCCATATAAGAAACATACAGCGCGATACTTGACACGACAAGGGTGCGGAGTTAGATTCCCTTTCTCGCCTCGGACGGCGCGGAATGGCAGGTGCAGGGATGCGAACGGTGACAGTGACGATGGACGAGCTGCGGAGGTCCCGGAACCTCGTCATCACCAGGACCGAGGCGGCCGCCGCGCTGGGCGTGGACCCGCGCACGATCACCGCGGGCATCGACGCGGGCAACATCCCCGCCGTGCACCTGGGACGCCGGGTGGTCATCCCCCGCGAGAAGTTCCTGCGCGCCTTCGACCCGGACGGCGAATGAGCCGCGAGGTCCTGCCGCGCGTCGGCGCTCGCGCGTACCATGAGGGCATGGTCGATCGGGCCCTCTACGAGCGGGCGCTCCAGCTCGACGAGTCCGCGCGCCGCGAGTTGATCTCGGCGTTGCAGGACTCCCTCGACGCCGGCGAGATCTCGCCCGAGGTCGCTGCGCTGATCGACCAGCGGCTCGCCGAGGCGGACGCGAACCCCGAGGCGTTCGTGTCACTCGACGAGGACGACCGCGAGCTGCGCGAGCGCCGCCGCATCGCGTGAGCTACCACGTCCTTCTCGGCCCCGACGCCCGGCGGGACCGCGACCTGGCGCTGGCCTGGTACGACGCGGAAGCGCCGGAGCAGTCGGAGCGGTTCATCGCCGAGTTCTACGCCGCCGCCCGCCGCCTTGAAGACTTCCCCCGCTCCGCTCCGGTCGTGCGCCGCGGCGTGCGCCAGGCGAGCCTGCACGTCTTCCCGTACCAGCTCCTGTACCGGGTCCACGAGGACGCCGAGATCGTCCAGATCATCGCCGTGCTGCACGACCGGCAAGACCCCGCCCGCCGGGACGAACGCCTCTAGCCCGGACCTACATTCCGAGTCGCGGCCCCTGGTCGTGTTCGACGCTGCGTGTCATGGCCTGCTCGGTGAGCGCGTCATGCCCGGCGTTGCGAAGGTGCTGGGCTCGGCGGTCTATCTCGTGCTTGACGACGAGGCCGGCGGCGTCCTCGACGGGCAGGGCGGCGAAGGTGTCGAGGGCGTGCTGCGCCTGCTCGACGCGGCCCTTCCACGTCTCGGCGTGCTCGGCGATGAGGCGGGCGTAGTCCGGCTGCGAGGCCCGCGTGGCTTCCCGCCGCCAGTGCGCTTCCTGCCTGCGGGCGTCGGTGATGCGCTCGGTGAGCATGGTGCGGCCGAGAGCGACCGCCTGCACCGCCCAGGCCGGGGCGAGCCCGGCGACGGCCTCGACCGCCTTCTGGGTGGCGTGGGTGAGGCCGCGGTCGGCGGTGTCGCGCTCGAGGCCGGACTGGAACTGCTCGCGCGCATCCTCGAGGTCGGTAGCGACGACGTGGAGCTGGTTCGATTCCCGGCCGCGGGTCATGCCGACGTAGACGCCGGAGGCGCTCATCGCGTCGGAGAGGACGGTGTGCGAGCGATTCACCGTGGCGCCTTGGACGCCGTAGGTCGTCACCGCATAGGCCAGGTGCGCGGACGCCGCGACGTAGTCGGCGGGCAGCGCGACGGTGCGCGCCTTGGCTCCGCCGCCGAGTTCGCGCACCCACATGCCGCCGGGGTCGACTTTCTGCACGGTCCAGGTCTGCCGGTTCGCGGCCCCCAGCTCGGAGTCGTTCTGGCGGGTCTGGATGACGTCGCCCGCCCCGATGGGGAGCCCGTCTGTGCCGGGCAGGGTGAGGGTGTCGTCCACGTTCCCCTCGGCAACACGTCGTGCGCGGACAATCTCGTTGAGTGCTCGTGCCTCGTCGTTGGTGGCGACACTGACCGCCATGCCCGGCAGCACATCGGCGGCGATCGCATCGCGGGCGGCCTCGGCGCTCTCATGCAGGCGGACGAGGCCCATTGCCACGAGCTCGTCGAACAGAGCGTCGGGGTTGTCTCCGGCGCGCATCCTGACCGTGAGGGCGGCGTAGGCGGGGTCCGCGAAGCGGTGCACCGTGTCCATGTCGTGCACGACGCCTTTGATCTGGGCGGCCATGTCGAGGACGCCGCCGCGCCCGACCTGCGGGAGCTGCGCCCGATCCCCGACGAGCGCGACGGTGGCCCCGGTCTCGGCGGTCACGGTGAGGAGGGCGAGGGTGGTGTCCTGGTCGAGCATCCCCGCCTCATCGACCACCACCCGCTCGCCGGGGACGAGCCGTGCCGACGTGGACGGGCCGCGGTAGAGCGCCCCCGTCTCCGGGTCCGTCTCGCCGGGGTGCAGGCGTGTCCACACTCCGTCGTCGTTCCACCGCCACCCGTGCTCGTGCACGAGCTTCGCCACCGAATCCGTTGGCACGCCGAGTTCCTGACGGGCGACGTCCGCGGCCTTCTTCGACGGCGTCACCACCCGCACCCTGCGCCCCTCCGCGGCGGCGGCCTGGATGGCGACGCCGAGCATCGTCGTCTTGCCCGCACCCGCCGCGCCCTCGACCACGACAAGGCTCTCGGTCGACGCGATCGCGGCCGCCGCCCGCGCCTGCCCGCGGTCGAGACCGGCCGCCTTCGCCAGGGCGGTCACGTCCGGTGTTGCGGTTGCACGCTGCTGCACGCGGGCGCTCAGCAGATCGCGTAGCGCCGTCTCGACCTGGACGACGTGGAGGCTCGTGAGGTGCGCGACATGCTCCGGCGCGGGTGCGCCGGGCGGCAGGATCGAGAATGTGTCCTCCAGGGCGAGCCGGGTGGCGAGCTCGACGAACCGGGCGATCTCCTTCGGTGCGGCCCGCACGCCGTACTCGGTGAGCAGGCGCGTGGCGTTCTCTTGCACGTCGTGGCGCGTCCACGCCGACCGCGCCGCCGCCACGCGGTCGAGCGCGCGCCGGGCGATGTCTTCGATGCTGAGGTCGTCCAACGACCTGGCCGCCGGGCGCGGGATACGGGGCGGGTTCGGGGTGTAGCCGGCCTCGGCGAGCTCCGCACGCCACCGCGCCTCGCTCCCCAAGCGTGCGGACGCCCGTTTGGCGGGGCGCTCGTGGTCCCACGCCATAGACAGCAGGCGCGCCGTCGCCGACCGGGAGGGCTCCTGGCCCGGATGCTTCGCCTCCCACCCCGCCAGGAAGCGATTGAAGTTGCGGGTCACCTGCTCGCCACGCTTGCTCATGGTCGCGTTGAAGCGCTCCAGCTCGGCCACCTCGCCCGTCACCGGGTCGAGCGTGAGCCCGTGCGCATCGAGCACGGCCGCAAGGCGCGGGTGCGCGGCGATCACCGCCGTCCCGAGCGCTCTGATTGCTCCTTGCTGCTTGAAGAGGGCGGCCGTGTCCAGGGCGCGCCACGCGCCCGCCGCCCACACCCTCGTGCCGATCTGGAAGTGCACATGCCGATGCGGGTCCCCCGCCCGCGAGGTCTTGTGCGAGACCTGCACCGACTGCAACCGCTCAACCGGCACGACCGCCTGACGACCCCGCGGCCCGACACGGGTCACGCTGTGCTCGGCGAGCCAGCCGCGGATCTGAACCGCTGCATCCGCCAAGGCCTCGTCCAGGACCTCGGACACCTCCGGGTGCAACGCGGCCGCGGTCGAGAGGGACTTCGGCGCGTTCACCACCATCTCCGCAAACCTGGGCGACCCCTGCTTCCCGTCGCCCGCACCGCGCGGCCGGCCCATCGACTCCCCCGTCAACGGGTCGGTCCAATCCGCCCACCCCGCGTACTGCTCCGGCGACAAGCACGCCACGGCGACGACCTCGCCCGCGGCGTCCACCACGGTCAGCTCCGCGAGAACGGTGCCGCCCTCCAGGTAGTACTCGTCCGCCTTCGACGTGTCCGACTCCAGATACCGGCGCGCACCCGCACCGGTACCCGATAGAGGGAGACGCCGCCGTGCATCCTGCACCTATGTTTCTTATAACGCGCTCAACGTATCTACCACGGTAGCATACGTCCATTTCCCATATGTGGTCTCTGTTGTGTTTGCTGTTCTACAGCTCCTGCACCCGCCCCCCTCGTCTGGCTGCGTGAGCGCCAGACGTCCCGGCCCGTAGGCCTGCCCGTCTCTCTGACGAGTCAGATCCTCAGCCAGGCGATGGTCGACGGCTCGGTTCCTGAGGAGAGTTCCAGGCGAGGTCGAGGTAACTGTCGTCGCCTCTGGCAGGGTGTCGGCGGTCGCTCAACTCGTCGGCGATCTCGTATCAGGCTCCGTGCTGAGGTGCGACCAGGCCTCAAGCACTCTGTAGGCCGTCAGGGCATGTATGCCCATCAGTCTGCCGCTGTTCTCTTGGGTACGTTGGCGGCGCGGGCTCCAGGTGTGCGAATCGCATCGAGAATACGGGCTTACTAAGGACCGACATTCCTTTCCGCGTCGGTCTGCTTTGCCGCAACTCGTCGAAGTGATGCCACCACAACGACAACTGCGACGGCAATCGCGAGAACTACAACACTCGAACTCAGTCCCAGCCATAGCGCATGGTCGTCCCAAGTCCAGCCAAGAAGAAGATCCGCCAGCGCCATAGCGATGCTGGAACTCCAGCCGAAAGCGGACCACAGCAGATTGCGCGAATCGTCCCTGAAGATTGCATGCGCCCTCGAAGCCCCGAGCGTTAGGGCTGCTGAGAT
Organism: Gryllotalpicola sp.; assembly: GCF_027352875.1. Lineage (NCBI taxonomy): Bacteria > Bacillati > Actinomycetota > Actinomycetes > Micrococcales > Microbacteriaceae > Gryllotalpicola > Gryllotalpicola sp. The sequence goes on along the minus strand of NZ_DAIEII010000074.1, from coordinate 17,772 downwards.
CGTGAACTCGGACACAAGGATTGCCGCGCCAGCAAGCCACGGTGAAAGATCTGCCACAGCAAGGAATCCGCCTGAGAGCGCCAAAAGCACCCAGATGTCGACATTGTGTTTTGCTAGCCGCTCTGATTCGAATCGCGTGGCGGCTGCTCCCGCCGCCGCCACCGCGGTGAGTACAACTAGCGCGAGGCCTAGAAAGCTCTCCGGTAGGTGGATCACGCTCACAGCAAGTGGTTGCCATGCAAAAAGCAGAAGCGAAAGTAGTGCCGAGGTCACTACAAAAAGGAGGAGGAGGGGCCACAGCTGCGGTGACCAGTTTCGTCGGAGCCTGGAAAACATCCCGGCGCTTGGGTCAACCTCAACGCGTTCAGATTCGGGCCACGCAAGGCGGACCCACAGTGCGACAAGAAGCATGCCGGCTCCAGCGACAACAATGGCGACTTCGACGTTGAACTGCAGTGCCCCAAAAAGGACGAGGAGCCCTCCGGCCGTGGAGCCGATCCACTTTGTGACGTTGGCGGCTTTCACCAGCCGCTGGCGAGCGTCGCCGTCTTCAGTAGGGATCGAGTTGATGGCAAGGCTGATCGGAGCACCGCTGTATAGGGCCTGCCCGACTGACCACAACAACAAAGCGAGAACGGTGATGGGGACAAAGTCCGTGAGCCCGAACGCCACGAGTCCGATTCCCCAGCTCAGCAGACCGAGGATTGTTAGCCGTCGCTGCCCGAATCGATCGCCCCAGTCGCCGCTCGGAATCTCGATGAAGCTTGAGGCGATCAGCACGCCGAACAACGTTGTGCCGATGAAGCCCGTTGATAGACCACGATCGAGCAGCACTTGCACATAGACACCACCAAATGTGAAGTCTGCGGCTACAACCACAAAGGTGAGTACCAGGAATTTACGCGTCAGCAATGGTCGCCCTCTCCAGGCCCATCCATGGATCTAGGCCACCGTAAGGCAGTCGAGCGAAACGCAGGGACCAGCAGAATGCGCCTGCAAGACCGCGTTGCGTCGATCTACAACTTCCGAGATTGCCGAGGTTCGGATATTGCCGAGAACATCTTCACGGCGCTGACCGCAAAGCTGGATGTTTCCGTCCGCTTCGATGAAGACGCCCGCTTCAACGGCCCTGCAGGCGGTGAGCGGCCGTATCGGACTTCCCTGGAGGTATCGGATTACTCGAAAGTAATACTCGGGCCGGCCGAGCATCTGCTTTGCTGCCCGCAGCTCTGCAACGAGGAGATCGCGCTCCGCACCGCCCAGTGTCGTGAGCGATAGCGGATGCGTCGGCGGCACCGCGACCGGATTGACTTCGAGGTCAAAGTCATGCTGCCGGCAGTAGCCAATAACGTAGGGAAGATCGCTGTAGTTCTTTGCCGTCAATACCAGAGTGACTTGCGTCTCGACATGCGCTGCGGCGAGTGCGTTCAACCCGACCAGGGCGCCCTTTGTGCCACCTCGGACGCGGTCGTCGATCGAGGGCGAGACGTGGTCGAGACTGACGTGAACTCGCGTACCCATCCGGGAAAGCTCGCCGACGAAGTCTGGTCTGCGGGTGAGCAGTAGTCCGTTGGTAAGCAACAGGACCTCGGGGAAGTAGGAATGTCCAATCCTCAGCAGCTCAGGCAGGTCCTCGCGCAGCATCGGCTCGCCGCCCGTCAGGATGAGGCGCGTCAAGGGCTCCTTCTCCGCGCATCGACGGAACCAATCTGCGTAATCGTCAAGCGTTAGAGCGGCGTGAGGATACTCCGCCGCGCCAGTCTCGTACCAGCAATATGTGCATGCCAGATTGCATCCGTTAGAAACCGAAAGGGTCTGGGTCGAGATCATCTCAGCTCATTTCCGAACCAGGGGCGAGAAAAGGTAAACCGGTTGCCTGATGCGAGTGCCCGTTGGGCGGCCTGGGTCATTTCGATGGCTCCGCGCCAAAGGGCGTCTCGCCCTATGTCATGGGCCCTTCGAGTCATGGAACCGACTTGTGCCAATCCGTCGATGTCCTCGTAGCGTTCATAGAGCGAGGCGAACGCCGTGGCCGCTCGATCCCCGCGCACCTCGCCGACGACGTGCCAGACAAGAGCGTCGACGACAGCCTCCGCCCACCCTCGAAGTTCGTCCTCGATCGGCATGGCCACTAGCCCCCCGATCCACTGGTGAAGCAATTCGTGGAGGAGATACAGGCGCGCTTCGGCAGGAGAGTTGAGATTCACTTTGTGGCTGACAACGATCCATCCCGGCGTCGATATGGCGCGAGGGAACTCTTCCTGCCTTCGAGAGATAACGACGGTCGACCACGGGATCGACGGCAGTCTCTTGGAGATCAGCTCCAGTTCCATCGCGATGTCCGCAGTCATCGACGTCAATCGAGCACCGCTAGCGTCGAGCTGGACAGTGCCCGCGAACTCATAGTTGAAATCGCCGTAGCTGACGATTTCAGATGCATAAAACCAAGGAAGTGTCCTCAACGCGGACTGATTCGACTCGCCTTTCCACCGAACTACATGCGGAGCCAGGGCCTGATTTGGATCGAACCCGTGGCGCCTCGCGCCCATAGCGCCGATCCACTGGTCATCAGGCTCGAGTGAGATCGAGGGCATTTGCGTTAGATGCGATGGTCGCATAGGCCAACCCTTGTACCAGGGGACAACAGAACGTCGCCGTGAGTGGGGTACTTCGTCTTGCCGCCGATGAGAGTGCTGTCGCCGAAGCCAAGGTGCACTCTCCCGCTTGCCTTTTCACCGAGCGCGGTGAAGAACGGCATTGACTTGTCGTTGGTGCCGAGTCCCACCTCAACGAGCAAACCAAGCGCTTCGAGCCCTACGACCCGCCCCTGCTGAATCTGGCGGCGCCGAATTCCCTCGGGCGTCAGCACGTCAACGGTGCCCCCGATGGCCGGGTCATCCACCACACCCCAGATCTCTCCGAGGGGAAGTTGCAGGATCTGTGCGCGGCACCGTTCGAGCGCGGTGAAATCGGAGAGTACATCTACGAGGCGGCCAAGATAGAGGTGCGCCCCGTCTGGGCTGGAAAGACAAAGGTCTCCGTCCACCGCCAAGAATTCCCATTGCGCGGTGGCTGCGCGAGTCGCGTCCTCAAAGCCGAATGTCAACGCATGGAGATATGCGTGATGCAAGGCCCGTCCTTCGTCGTTTGCCAGTTCGATGTGGACAATCCGCCCGCCGTTATCCGTGACGTCTCGTTCGAACTCGGCAAGTGATGGCTTCACGTCCGCACCGGGCAGGTCATGAAGCACAAGCGTTGCGCCTCTCATAGCAAACTCCTTGAGGATTCGCAGGCCGTCCGAAGTGCAATCCGACCACGACAGCCGAACACGCTTCACCTCGTCCATCTCCTCGTACAGCTCATCCCAGAAGCTGGCGTCCGATTCCGTCGCTATTACGGTCCCGCCGCGGCCAAAACCCGCGGAGCGGAGCACACTGGCTACCTGCCGAGCAGCAGACATGGCGAGCTCGTGGTCAACAGTGGAGGCCGAGAAATCAGCCATTGAGCTGTGGCGGTCGGGAATAGACCTGAAACTCTGAAAGATCCGGCCCGCCAACGAGCGCCGCCACAAGCCGCTCCCATCCAATACCGACCTTGGCCATCGATGGCGGGGCTTTGTCCAGTTTTTCTACCAGCCATTGGTAGTGGTGGCGAGGTGCTCCCGCATCCAAGACGTTCTCCTGGAATTCCTCTGCGGTGGCGAGAATGCCGGCATGCGCCACCTCGACACCGTCGATGTAGAGCTCGCATTCCTCGATGGCGTCAGAGCCGTCGAAGGCAGGCTCGGCGCTTCTGGCCCCCGTTATCGAGCGCACACCGTGGTCCGACGGCGTCTCCTCAGCCTCAAGCCACCCGCGAGGCATGTGTGTCCACCAACGAGTCGAGAGCTCGCCGCTGTTATTGGCGTCGAATACCCTGGCGGCTGTCTGGAGCCGTGCACGTGCCCGCTCGTTCTCGGCCTGGTCAGCGGCGAGCCGCACGACGCGGCCTGTCGGGGTGCCCTCAAGTGACACAACTCCGCCAACGTCTCGTATGCCACGGAGCAGTACGTCGATAGCGGCTTGAGGGGTGTTCTCTGGGACGAGCAGAGTGTCCAAGTCGCCAGCCCGAAGCCCGGATTCCGGCGGCACCTTGCTCCGCTCAAAATTCCTCGAGATTTTCACCCCGAGGACGTCGGCGGCGACGAGTACCACTGACTCGACGATCGCCATCATCTCAGGGAGGCTCGTGTGCGGCGCGCCAATATTGAGCTGCTCAAACTCGAAGAGGTGCATGCGTGAAGCTGCCGACTCGTGGCGAAGGCACCTACCCCACGAGTAGAAGGGGCCGAAGCCATCGGCCAAAAGGCCATAGAGCGGGAACTCGTCTGACTGGAGAAAAATCAGGCCAGTCTCGCTGCCCTTGTAGGTGAGCGCGTACTCGTCCTCGCCATATTCTCGTGAGGGGGTCCAGACCGAAGGCAGCATCACGTATGTCAGGCCGAGCTCTTGGAGGTGACGCTCGATCGCGGCGCGAACCGATGACATTCGTTTCAATACTTGCGAAGGGTGTACTGCAAATCTCGGCGGCCCGCTTGGCCTGGTGCCGGCGCTGAGAACGTCGTCGACCAAGAACGTTGTTGGACCCGAAAACGACCCGAGGAGCTTCGCGGGGATTCCGTCGCGGAGTTCGGGCGCTTTGTACGTGGTTCCCGCTGCGGTAAGGAGCTCGAACCATCCGCTGTCGGTTGCCAGGTAGCGCTTGCCGCCGGACGCGACAATCCATCCCGACACCACATCCGGCGCTCTTTCGGGACGTTCCGCGCTACTCATCCAGCAGCACCAGCTTCGTCATCTGCCGCATAAAGTCGCACCTGTCGCTGTTCAACCGGCCCTGCCAGAGAATCTTTTCGAGCGCACACGGGCCGCCGCAGATTTGGCTGGCGATGCAGGAATCGCATTCCTTCAAAGGCTCAGCGGCGTAGTGCCACTTAGAGCCCTCCTCAAGAGCCGAGCGCTGCGGATCTGCCATGACTCGCTCATCACGGTGATAGACAACGCAGAGCGACTTCTTCCCCTCTGCGCTCACGTATACCGGCCAGGAAGGCTCGGCGCCGGAGGCTCCAGTGTCCACGCAACCGTCCGTCTGCGGGATAAGGGTCTGCAGATGAGTCGGAATGTAGGTTCCCGGCCCGTGAAAGAAGATGCCCTTGCTGCGGCAGTACTTCCACACCGCCCAGATGGCATCGGCGAGTTCGGTGCCGCCTGTCTCCCAACCCTCGGAGGTGGGCTGAGGTGAGTTGACGCCGACGTCCTTGGGGTGGACTTCGGCCTCTTCTACGAACCACCGGACGTATTCAGGAAGATCCTTTACGTTCCCTGCTGTCGCCGTCATCAGGATGCTCGGCCGACCGCCTTCCTCCACCCAGGAACGAAGCCCTCGCATCGCACGCCCGAACGAACCTCGGCCACTTTTCATAAGGCGATTGATGTCATTGACCTCGGGAGGACCGTCGAAGCTGAACGTGAGATCGAATCCGCTGTCCACTAGCCAACGGGCACGCTGCCCTGAAAGCAGCGTTCCGTTCGTGGTGACCGTCTCGCGGAATGACGGAATGGTGCCCGCCTCGACTGCTAAGGAGAGCATCTCGTGGGCGTAGACGATGTTGTCCCATTCCAGTAGCGGCTCCCCACCGAAGTACTGAATGGAAAGCGGGTAGCCTCGTCCCTGCTCGATGAACCAGTTGAGCGTCTCGGTCAGCTGCTCGCGACTCAGTACCGGCTGTTCGTCCTCGGGGTACATTTTCTGCTGAAAGCAGTACGTGCAACTCATGTTGCACTTCTCTGTGATTGAGAGCCTCAGGGTGCCGAAGTGGCCTGCTCGAGTCTTGACTCGCTCGCGCCGAGAATCCGCGATTCGCTGGATCGCCTGGAAATCGGCCTCGACGTCGTCTCGCAGGAATCCCGTCTCGATGAGGGGCTCGAGCAACTCGGGGGAAACGATCTCGCCCCGACCAACGCTCTCAAGTAGAGAGACATCTGTCGGGGCGAGATCGAACGCCTCTAGCGTCAAGCTGTTGAACCCCACAGCTTTAGGACCGCTCCGCACGACATGCGCGTAGCGGCTCAATGTGGGCTGCGGCAGCACAACAGTCATCAGCGGATCAGGCGTTTTCGAGTTCGGCCGGAACTTCTTCCAGTGCGTTGATCAGCATCGACTCGAACTCCGTCTCCGGGTCCTGCTCTAACTTCACAACGTGCACCGACCTCGCGCAGGCGTCACCGACGCCATCGAGAGTGATCGACTTTCGCTCCATTTGCTCCTCCTTAGGTGGAACTTACGGTCAGGGTAGGCGCGATAGCACTCAGCGTGCAATATTCAACTTCCACGACCCCCCGGAGCTATTTTTGCGGCTCTCTCACCGTCCGAGTCTCGTGTGACAGAGGGTGAGAAGCTTCTATCTCTGGCAGAGGGAACGGGCACCGTCTGAGAACCGAGAGTGCTTCGTGGCATCGGAGGCCGAGCCAACGGACGAGTTGGTCAAGGGCGCACAGGCTGGCCCTGGCGTCGAGATCCGCGCCCACCTCGGCGCACCACCGGACCTTGCTTGAGAACCCTTACGAGTTCCCATGTGCTAACTCATGTGCTACCGACCGTGCAGGGCCGTGTATCTCGGGGATGCGGCCCCTACGCCGCATCCCCGAGATCGTTGATTTTCCGGGCCTGAAGGCCGATTCGCGTCCCAGCAGGTTTTGCGGGCCTGAACAGTTCGAATCCCCCATCCTCCGCCAGTGTGCCGGATCGCGTCGCGGGTGCCGGCTGACATCCTCGTCGCGACCGCGGCAACGCGTCGGCTCAGGACAGGCGCTCGATGACCATCGCCATCCCCATGCCGCCCGCCACGCACATCGACTCGACGCCGAATTGCTTGTCGTGCCACTGCAGCGAGTTGATCAAGGTCGTCGCGATCCGCGCCCCGGTCATGCCGAACGGATGCCCGACGGCGATCGCGCCGCCGTTGACGTTGAGTTTGTCGATCGGGATGCCCAGGCGCTGAGCCGAACCGAGAGTCTGCACCGCGAATGCCTCATTGATCTCGAACAGGTCGATGTCGTCGAGCGTCAATCCCGCATTGCGCAGCGCCGCTGGGATCGCCTCGACCGGTGCCAGCCCCATGATCTCCGGCGACAAGGCAGTCACCGACGTGGACACGATCCGCGCCAGCGGAGTCAGGCCCAGGTCCTTGGCCTTGACATCGCTCATCACGACGAGCGCCGCTGCCCCATCGTTGAGCGCGCAGGCGTTTCCTGCGGTCACCGTCCCATCAGGACGGAACACCGGCTGCAGCTGGCTGACGCTCTCCATGGTGACACCAGGTCGGGGGCCGTCATCCCGGGAGACCACCGTCCCATCGGGAAGGGTCGCGGGGGTGATCTCGCGAGCCCAGAAACCGGAGGCGATCTGCGCTTCTGCGAGGTTCTGGCTGCGGACTGCGAAGGCATCCTGTTCTTCGCGGGACATCCCCAGCAGCTGCTGCACATTCTCGGCCGTCTGCCCCATGGCGATGTACGCATCGGGCAACTCGCCCTCCTCACGGGGATCCCGCCACACGGGAGCTCCCGCCGCACTATGCGCCTCGGTGCGCGATTCGGCTTTGCGGAAGACCGGATTCTTCAGGTCCTGCCCGGGGATGAAGTCGGACGTTCCTTTGAAGAACCGGCTCACCATCTCTACTCCTGCAGAAATGTAAGCATCGCCCTCACCAGCGCGGATGGCGTGGAAGGCCATTCGCGTGGTCTGCAGAGACGAAGCGCAATACCGGGTCACCGTTGTGCCGGGAAGGTGGTCGTAGCCGAGCATCACCGCAACGGTCCGACCGAGGTTCGATCCCTGCTCACCCCCGGGCAGCCCGCACCCGAGCATCAGATCCGTGATGTCCTTCGGGTCCAACGCCGGCACCTTGTCCAACGCAGCGCGGACCATCTGGGCGGCGAGGTCGTCCGGACGCACCTCCTTGAGGGATCCCTTGTTGGCGCGTCCTATGGGCGACCGGGCTGTCGAGACGATCACTGCTTCGGGCATTTCTCACACCTGAACTTCCTTGTTGACGTATGGAGCCCTCGGGCTCCCCAACAGCGTAGGTAACCGGACCGGTCGGTACAACCCCCCGGACTTGTTCGCGACACGAAGAGTCGCAGGACCGGATGCGGCTCACGCCGCCCTGCCGCGGAGTCCGGCGCGCGACACAGGCGCCGTCAGACGTCCGTCATCACGCCGGAAGGAGCCTGCTGACGAATTCGCCGAGCTGCTCGACGGAACGGCATTCGTGCATCTCGACCACGTCGGCGTAGTCGAACGCCGCGGAGTCGCCGGTTCCCCAGATGTTTTCCTGTTCGGGGTTCAGCCAGAACGTCCGATTCGATCGCGCCCTGATCTCGCGCAGGTCGTCGAGGCCCGGTTCCCGGTAGTTGGTGCGCGCATCGCCGAGGATCAGCACCGAGCTGCGCGAACCGATCGACTCGAGGTCACGGGCCACGAACTCCGCAAAGGCGGCGCCGTAATCGCTGCTCGAGGTCCCGTGCTGGACGTGCGCCTGCTCGAGGATCCGGGCCTGCAGTCCCGCTCCGTCTTCGTCACCGTCCACCGAGATGAGTTCGGTGACGTCCGCCATCGCATTGACGAACGCGTAGACCTTGACCTTCTTGAACTGGTTCTTCATCGCCTGCACGAGCAGCATCGTGAAACCCGAGAAGCCCGACACCGAGCTCGACACGTCGCACAGCAGAACCAGGTCCGGTCGGCTCGGGCGCGGCTTGGCGAAGACAAGGTCGATCGGCGTTCCGCCGGTCGACATGGACTTGCGCATCGTCCTTCGGATGTCGATGGTGTTGCGATGGCTGCGACGCCGTCTCACCGAGAGTCGCGTCGCCAGCCGGCGAGCGAGCGCGCGCACGCCGCGGCGCATCTCTTCGAGCTGCTCGGCATTGGCGCTGAGGAAATCGACATGCTCGGTCTGCGCCTGCACCGCGGTGAGGACCATGCGCTCGCGTCCGCGCGTCTCGCTCGTGCGCCGCCTGGCTTCGTCTTCGACTCGCTCGCGGAACCGGCCGATGAGGTCCCGCACCTGGTCTCGGGGCGAGACACCGCCCAGCTCGACGACCGCGTCGTCGTCACCGCGCAGGCCCATGGTGCGCGCGAGCAGGTTCTGCGGCTGCACCCGATCGAGCGTCTGCTTCGCGGACCACCCAGCAGGATCGCCGCCGATCTCTCCGAATCGGTCGACGGCGATCTCGGCGAGTTCGCCCAGAGCGTCGAGGTCCGCAACGGCAAGCGTTTCGACCAGCATGTCGCGCAATGTCTCGACGTCGAAGTCGGCCGGCACCTGTTCGGCGGACCGGGGCCGCCCCACGCGTGGCGGGAAGTAGATGTCGAAGACCTCGTCGAAGGTCTCTCGCTGGCTGTGCTTCCGGGTCAGGGTGCCCGCCAGGCCTTCGCGGAGAATGCTCCGCTCGTCGAGCCCGAGCCGGGTCATCGCCTCCGCGGCGTCGACCGTCTCACCAGTGCCGACCATGATCCCCTTCGTCCGCAGCGCGGTGACGAAGTCGACGAGCCGTTGCTGCAGGCCGTACGGATCCGGGCCGACGTCGGGCCCGCCCGTCATCTCGCGAGCGCGCTTTCCATGTCAAGCAGCTTCTGAGCCTTTTCCTGATCCGAACGGTGTTTGAGGATGACTCCGAGGGAGTCGCGCATGGTGTCCTCGTCGAGTTCGACGGCGCCCAGAGCGAGCAGGGTGTTTGCCCAGTCGATCGTCTCCGAGACGGACGGGGCCTTGCGCAGCGGAAGCTCGCGCAGGGCGTTGATCACGCGCACGATGGATTTGGTGAGCGAGTGCTCGAGACCGGGGACCTTGGCCTGGACGATGCGCTCCTCGAGGTCGCTGTCGGGATAATCCACGTGCAGGAAGATGCAGCGCCGTCGCAGCGCCTCCGACAACTCGCGACTGGCATTGGAGGTGAGCACCACGAACGGCCGGTGGCGCGCCCGCACCGTGCCCATCTCCGGGATCGTGATCTGGAAGTCCCCGAGCACTTCCAGCAGCAGGCCTTCGATCTCGATGTCGGCCTTGTCGGTCTCATCGATGAGCAGCACCGTCGGCTCCTCGTTGCGGATGGCGGTCAGGAGCGGCCGGGCCAGCAGAAACTCCTCGCTGAAGATGTCGGCCCGGGTCTCGTCCCAGCTCTCGTCCTTCGAGGCGGTGATGCGCAGCAGCTGCTTCGCGTGGTTCCACTCGTACAGCGCACGCGCCTCATCCACGCCTTCGTAGCACTGCAGCCGGACCAGTGGGGAACCGGTCGCGTCGGAGACGGCTTGCGCGAGCGCCGTCTTGCCCACTCCCGCCGGGCCTTCGATGAGCAGCGGCTTGCCCAATTCGCTCGCCAGGAAGACCGTGGTGGCAATGGCGTCGGAGGGAAGATAGCCGACGGCGGCCAGGCGCTCGGAGACGTCGGCGACAGAGGCGAAAGGCATGGTGCGGGTCATGTGATGGTCTCCTCAGAGCGGAGCAGCCGACGTGCTGACGGCTGGATTTCGTTGGGTATCGCAGCTGACCCGGGTGTCAGTGTCACCGCGCGCGGACAGTTCCACGCGCGGTGACACTGACCTAGCCGACACTATTGCGCAACGGGGCGGAACCGAGGAAGGGCCGCCTCGGCCTCGGTCTTGTGGAAGACGACCTCCACCCGATCCCCGATCCGCAGCGCATCCACGTCGCATTCGATGATGTTGGTGAGCATCGTGGGGCCCTCGTCGAGGGCGACGAACGCGAGCACGTACGGGCCGACGCCTCCGTAGTGGCCGAGGCCCTTGCGGGTGATCGCGAACGTGTAGATCGTGCCCTTGCCGGCCGTCTCCAGCCATTCGGTGTCGACCGATCCGCAGAACGGGCACAGCGTGCGCGGGTACCAGTGATTCTCCCCGCACGCGTTGCAGTGCCGGATGATGAGCTTGCCTTCGAGGGTCGCGTCCCAGTAGGGCTTGGTCTCCGGGTCGATGGCGGGCGCCGGGTTCGGCAGCACAGCTGATTCGGTCATGCGTCTTCCCTTCCAAGAATGACGGTCGCCGCACCCATCCGGGTCGGCAGGCTTCCGCCGGTGCCGTGTGCGAGTGCGATCTGGGCGTTGGGCACCTGCACCGCGGGGTGCGCTTCGTCACGGAGCTGACGCACCGCTTCGAGCACCTTGGTCATCCCGCCGCGGTTCGCCGGGTGGTTGTTGGCCAGGCCGCCGCCGTCGGTGTTGAACGGCAGCTTTCCGAATGGCGCCTGCAGCGCCCCGTCCAGCACGAACTCGCCGCCCTTGCCCTTTTCGCAGAAGCCGAGGTCCTCGATGGTCTCGAGCACGGTGATGGTGAAGGAATCGTAGATCGACGCGTAGTCGATGTCCTTCGGCGAGACTCCGGCCTCCTCGAAGGCGGCCGGGCCCGACCAGCGCGCACCAGTGAAGGTGACGTCCACTTTGCCGCCATTGGTGTGCTTGGGCGCTTCGCCGTGACCAAGCACCTTGACCACGGACCGGTTGAGGTCGCGGGCGACCTCGGGAGAGACGACGATGAGCGCGCCGCCGCCGTCGGTGACGACGCAGCAGTCCAGACGGTGCAGCGGATCGCTGACCATCGGGGAGTTGACCACCTCTTCAACGGTGACCGGCTTGGGCAGCATCGCGTTGGGGTTGTATTGCGCATGGATGGACGCGGCGACCTTGATCTCCGCAAGTTGCTCGCTCGTGGTGCCGAACTCATACATGTGGCGCCGCGCGGCCAGGGCGTAAAGGCCGTGAACGGTGGGTCCGAACGGCGCTTCGAAGGGATCCTCAGGGGCTTCGCTGCCCTCCATCACGAGATTGCTGCTCATCTGCCGCGGCAGGCCGGCGAGCGTGATCAGCGCGATCGATGCTTTGCCTGCCTTGATTGCAGCGGCGGCGTGACCGATGTGGGCAATATATGAGGAACCGCCGGTTTCGGTCGAGTCCGTGTACCGCAGTTTCAGGCCCATGTAGTCGGCCATTGAAATGCCTCCCAGGCCGGGGGCATCTCCGGCGCAGAAGTAGGCGTCCACGTCCGAGAAGCTCAGACCGGCGTCTGCGAGCGCGCCTGCGGCGACTTCGGCATGCACCTGGCCGAGGGACTTGTCTGGAATGACACGCTTCGGGTGTTCGTAGGCGCCCGCGATGAACGCGGCTCCGCGAATGCTCATTGCTTACCTTTCTTGGTTCTTCCGGGGCGTGCGTGCACAGTGCCGTAGCGGCGTGCCGTCGTCCGAGGGATCCGGCCGGTCCGTGAAGCAGAGGCCGAAATGACCTGAGTTGAACCAGACAGTTCAACGCTAACTCATTTCGGTCCGTGCAGCAGAATCCGTAATCGGTCACGCGAACCTCACAGCGACGACCTCGTCACTGCGGTCGACCCGTCCGACCGGAATGCTTCGCGCTCTGCGGATACCCGGCGATCGACGCGTAAGCTCCGGGCACGTCGCGTTGGCCGACACCGGAACGGCGACGCCTCCAACTCGCCCGCGGGAGCGCTGCCGGTTGTAGTTTCGTAAGAGCGCAGTCGAGCCCGATGCGCGTCGCATCATCTCTCATCGTGGAGGAGCAGCCGTGGCCAAACCGCATGCAGAGTGGAACCAGCCGATCATCGACGAGTTCCGCGCGTCCTCGGGCACGGTCACCGCCCGCGGGTACGGGCGCAACCTCGTGCTCGTCCACAACATCGGTGCCAAGACCGGAGAACAGCGGATCGCGCCCGTCCTGGCGGTGCAGGAGAGTCCCGACGCGTGGATCATCGCAGCGGCCAAGGGCGGTGCGCCCGAGAATCCGGCCTGGTATCACAATCTCCGCGCCCACCCCGACGTGGATATCGAAGTTCCCGACGAGGGCGCGATCCCCGTTCATGTCGAGGAACTCGCGGGAGCGGCGAGGGAGCGCGCGATAGCGCTGTTCGCGCCGTTCGGCGGACTCGACGGCATCCAGGCGAAGACCACCCGCACCATTCCCATGTTGCGCCTGAGCCGCCGCCAGGCGTGACCCGCCGCGGGTCTGCACTGAACCCGCTGGTTCGGTTCGGTTCCCGGACCGCCGGTGCGGGTCGCCTAGGATTTGATCATGCCCGCATATTTCGAACGGCTCGGCGACGCCCGCTTCCGGATGGACGACGCGGTGCGCGGCTCCTGGAGCCCGAACGACGCCCACATCGCTCCGGTGCTGGGGTTGGTCGCGCACATCGTCGAACATCACCGCGATCTTCGCCGGAGCGACGGACTCCAGATCGGCCGGATTGCGTACGACATCTTCGGGACCATGGACACGACCGTCAACGACATCCTCGACGCAGAGGTGCGGATCGTCCGCCCGGGCCGCACGATCGAGCTCGTCGAGGTGACGCTCACCCATCGGGATCGGGTCTCGGTGCTCGCCCACGCGTGGCTCATGCATCCCTTCGACACCGCGCACCTGGCGGGCAGCGGCGCGTCGGCCATGCCCACCCGCGACTCGATGGCCGAACAAGGCGCCGCAGAGGCATTCGAGTCGTTCGGCTTCGTCAAGACGATCGACATGCTTAGGAAGGTGGACAAGCCCGGCCACGGATGGGCATGGATGCGACCGCAGTTGCCGCTGCTGGAAGGTGAGCGCGTGAGCGCGACCGCGCGGGCGCTGGGCGTGGTCGACGTGGCCAACGGCGTCGGCCCGCTGATCCACCCGAAACTCGCCACGTACCCCAACATCGACCTGACCGCACACGTGTTCGCCGAGCCGAGGGGCCAGTGGGTCGGCTTCGAGACGACGGCGAGCTTCGGCCCGACCGGCATGGGATTGACGAGTTCGATGCTCTACGACGAGGAGGGCACCCCGTTCGGCGGCGTCCACCAGATGAACACGGTCCGGCCCCGCTGACCCGTTCGACCGGCGGCGGCTGTCATCCTGCAAAATCCAGCGGCACCCGTCAAGTACAGTGGCTCCCTGGTGCGTCGACTAACGTGGGAATGTCCTCCACGCAGAACGGCGACCAGCGTGCCACCGCAGGCACCGATGACTTCGAGATAGATCAGGAGTTCCCGATGAAGATTGCAGTGCTGGTCAAGGAGGTGCCGGACACCTACGGGGATCGAAAGCTCGATCTCGAGACGGGGCTCGCCGATCGCGACGCTTCGGAGAAGGTGCTCGACGAAGTGGGCGAACGCGCCATAGAGGTCGCCTTGAAGTACTTGGACACCACGCCTGACACCGAAATCACGCTGGTGTCGATGACTCCCGCCTCCGCCACCTCGACGCTCCGTAAGGGCCTGGCGATGGGGGCGCACTCTGCTGTGCATATCGTCGATGACGCGCTCGTGGGCGCCGATCTAACTCTCACTGCCGAGGTACTGGCGGCGGCCCTCAAGCGCACGGGATTCGACCTCGTCATCACCGGGAACCAGTCCACAGACGGCGTGGGAGGGGTGATCCCTGCCATGCTCGGCGAACTACTCGGCGTTCCCGTAATAACTTCGCTCAACTCGGTTGAGATCACGGCCGATTCAGTGTCCGGCAACCGCACGTTGGAGGGCGGCAAGATGACCGCCTCGGCCCCGCTCCCGGCTGTCATCTCCATCACCGAGCAGCTTCCGGACGCACGCTTCCCGAACTTCAAGGGGATCACGGCCGCGAAGAAGAAGCCGCTGGACGTGCTGTCACTCGCCGATCTCGAGGTGGACCCGATGGATGCGAACGCGGCGCGGTCGATTATGGTTTCCGTCACCGCCGCGCCGCCGAGGTCTGCTGGGGTGAAGATCGTCGACGAGGGCGACGCAGGCTCGCAACTCGCCGAATTCCTCATCACGAACCGGCTGGCGTAAGGAATAGACGTGTCAAGTTTTGCAACCGATTCGATCTTGGTTCTGCTGGATGTCACTCCGGCCGGCGAACTGGCGAAGTCGTACTTGGGCCTCCTTGGAGGCGCCGCCGCTGTGGGTACCCCCGTCGCGCTCATAGTCGCCCCCGAGGGGACCACCCAGGCCCTCGCCCAGGCCGCGGCCGACGCTGGGGCCACCGCGGTCCTGACTGCCGCCTCCGACCGTCCTGAGTTGTTCACGCCGACGGTGGACGCGTTGGCTGCCGCGGCCGAGTTAGTGCGCCCCGACGCAGTGCTTGTCTCGCACTCGATAGATGGCCGCGCCGTCGCCGGCGCGTTCGCAGCGCGCACACGCTCGGCGCTGAGCGTCGACGCCGTCGAGCTGAGCAGGGATTCCGAAGGGGTCGTCGCCGGCCACTCGATTTACGGCGGTGCCTACAACGTCGTGAGCGCGGCAACGTTCGGCGCGCCGGTCATCACGGTTCGCCAGGGATCGATCGATGCGCGGGCCGAGGCGAAGCCTCTCGTGAGCGTTCCGCTCGAGGTTCCAGCCTCGGGCAAGCCCGCTGCGAAGATCGATGCGCAGGAGGCGGTGATCGCCAGTTCCTCCAGGCCCGAGCTGCGTGGTGCGGCCAAGGTCGTGTCCGGCGGGCGGGGACTCGGTTCCGCCGAGAAGTTCTCTCTCGTCGAGGATCTCGCCGATGCGCTGGGCGCCGCAGTCGGAGCATCGCGTGCCGCTGTCGACGCCGGATACGTGCCGCAGACCTCGCAGGTGGGGCAGACCGGTGTCTCCGTCTCGCCGCAGCTCTATATCGCGTTGGGCATCTCCGGTGCGATCCAGCACCGCGCTGGGATGCAGACCGCGAAGACCATCGTTGCGATCAACAAGGACGCGGACGCGCCGATCTTCGACATCGCGGACTTCGGTGTCGTGGGTGATGTGTTCAAGGTCGTCCCGCAGTTGATCGAAGCGATCCAGGCGAAGAAGGGCTAGCGCGGTGGCGACCTATTCATCGAGCTGGCGTCGCGGCCTTCCTCGAGAGCGAGGCGGGCAACCGTGGCCGCCGGCTGGTCTCGCATCCAGTGTCAATGCCCCGCCTGCCTCTTCAACCGCGGCACCGGTGTCGACAGTGCCGGTTGGTTCCGCCGTTGTCGGAACGGTCACCTCGGTGCGTCGGGGGCTACCCCGCGCACCCGGAGGGGAGCCGTGGCCGCCGGCCAGTCTTGCATCTGCCGTCGATGCCCCGCCTGCCTCTTCCTCCGCGGCAGCGATGTCGGCAGTGCCGGTTGGTTCCGCCGTTGTGGGAACGGTCACCTCGGTGCGCCGGGGATTGCCCCGTACGCCGGGCGGGGAAGCGTGGCCCCCGGCGGGGTTCACCGCTGCAGTAACGGCCCAGCGAAGCGCACCGACAACCGATCTCGCGGACTCTCCCGCTCCCTCGATTCCGCAAGAGTCGGGCCCCGCGGCGGATGCAGTTACTGCTCCACAGGACAATGTGGCGCGCCCGACGCCGACGGCCGTACCGAAGCCCGAACCGAAGCGCTATGGGCGATACACCGCAAAGCAATGGGTGGGTGGTGGCGTCATCGTCATCGTCGGCCTGCTCGTGCTCGCGGCACTCGCAGTGCTGCTCGTGCGCTGGTTGGTCTCCTTGCCCTTCATGCGGGATTTCCTCGCGACCTATCCCGGCGAATACGCGCTTCCCGAGGGAGTTCCGGTCGGGTTCCCCGCCTGGCTCAATTGGCAGCACTTTCTCAACGTCTTCTTCATGGTCCTGATCATCAGGTCTGGGCTGCAGGTGAGGTTCCAGAAGCGACCGGGCGCTTTCTGGACGCCGCGTTGGAACACGGCGCGAAAGATCAGTCTCACCGCCTGGTTCCACCAGTCGCTGGACATCCTCTGGCTGGTCAATGGCGTGATCTTCGTGATATTGCTGTTCACGACCGGTCAGTGGATGAGGATCGTCCCCACGAGTTGGGGCGTATTCCCCAACGCTCTTTCAGCAGTCATCAAGTATGTGTCGCTCGACTGGCCCACCGAGAACGGTTGGGTTTACTACAACTCGGTCCAACAGCTGTCGTATTTCCTGGTCGTCTTCGTGGCGGCCCCGTTAGCGGCTGTGACTGGAGTGCGGATGTCGGGCATCTGGCCGAAGAACTCTCCGCGGCTCAACGCGCTGTACCCGCTCGAGTGGGCGCGAGCGGTGCATTTCCCGACGATGATCTTCTTCGTGCTGTTCATCGTGGTCCACGTGACGCTGGTCTTCGCTACCGGAGCGTTGCGAAACCTCAACCACATGTACGCCGCGCAGGGCTCGGTCGATCCGACGGCACTGGCGGATAACTGGACCGGATTCTGGATATTCAGCGCATCGATCGTGGTCATCGTCGGAGCCTGGATCGCCGCTCGGCCGTTGCTGCTGGCGCCCATCGCTCGACTGTTCGGATCGGTGAGCTCCCGCTGACCCTCTGTCTAGAGCCGTGCGCCTGAACCTCGTGGGGACTGATGGGGTGGGAAGGTTTCGTAGGCAGATTTGGCTCAGGGGGCGTGATGCAGCCGTAGGTGACATCTGATTGCTGACCCTGGAGGGGTTGGCGGGGAGGATGTCATCATGGCGAATCGTTATCCGCAGGAGTTCCGGGACGATGTTGTTGCGATCGCTCGCGGCCGGGAGGCCGGGGTGTCGTTGCAGCAGATCGCGGACGATTTCGGGGTGTCGAAGGGGTCGTTGAAGCCCTGGCTGCGGCAGGCCGGCATCGAGGAAGGCGGCGTGCCCGGGACGAGCCGGGAGCAGGCGGCGGACGAGCGGGAGCTGCGCAAGCGGATCCGGCTGCTGGAGCAGGAGAACGAGATCCTGAGGCGGGCCGCGGCATATCTGTCGCAGGCCAACCTCAAGCTGGGCGGCTCCC